>NZ_JAZKRK010000032.1:0-23000 GCF_036626455.1 Halodesulfurarchaeum sp.
CCAGTACATCCAGCTAACAGTCCCGTTCCTGCCCCTATCCCACCCAGAATGAAACACCTCCGTTTCATATTTTTAAAGTTTGCTCCCAATTAACAAATATCTTGGTTACTATTTCCAAGATAATAGATTGATCTAAAATGACACAAGCGAGTTCGAGCGAATATGAACAGGCCTTCAACGACTACGAGGACTTGTGGAACGGCGATCTCTCGAAGATGGATATCGTCTCCGAGTCTGTCACTGTCTACACCCCAGCTCATCCCGAGGGAGCGGCTCAGGGCCACGAAGGATTCGAAGAATATCTCCAGCAGGTCCATGAGGCTTTTCCGGACTACGAGACCACCAAGGATCCAGTGGCGATACTCGTGAGTGAGGACACGATTATGCATGAATGGACGAAGACGGGAACATTCAAAAGCGCATTCTACGGTACGCCGCCAACAGGGCGGAGCATGAACCTAAGCGGGATGTCGAAAATCATAATGGTGGACGGAAAGATCCAAGAGGACTATATTTACTTGAACGAGAAGAAAATGTTCGAGCAGTTGGGATTGACGTTTCCAGACATCGTTTCCCTCACTCCGAAACTCGTGTGGGGCAAAGTCCGCAACGCACTCTAATACTGCTGGGTATTTCCCGGTGGCACCCTCGTCTGCTGGCTCGCACTCACCTCCCACCCGCACTCCTTAGGCACGGTCCCAAATGTCGAACCCTGTGTAAAAAACCCACTGTGCTGCATATCCTCTAAGTCTTGCACGGGGTTTTAGATAGTGAACTGGCAGTTCCCAGTGATCGTGATGAATACACAGCGCATATTGCACGACGGATAGTTCAGATTGCGAGCAAGAAGAATCACTCAAAACAGTGTCCGAGATGGGTACTGGAACTCTTTGACGTTCCCTCGTTCTTATTATCAAGTGGCGGAAATCGGAAATAATGGCTGCCACACTCAAACGAAGAGAACTCCTTGGCAGCGCTTTACTCGTTGTAGGATTGAGTCTTGTCCTCGCGCAACTAATTACCTTCCCCGGTATGCTCTTCGGTGGCTGTACTGAAGTCGGTGTCCCGGAGGGACAGGGAGAGGGAGTCAGCATTATTGGTGTACAGGATTCAACCCTCCTGTACACGCCCGATGGAGTGAACGAATGTAGTATCCCGCTTCGGGCAGTCCTAACTCCAATTGGACTCATCGCTGTAGGGGGTGGATTGATTCTGTCCACGAGGTAATGACCCCAATTCTATCCTCACATAGTGTTACTGGCCCCGGATAACCCTCACCTTATCAACACGCACGTTCAGCGATTGGTTGATTCGACACTGAGGCTGAGAAATAAGTCGGTCTGAGCTGCTGATTATATGCTCTATATTCAGCACAGCTCTTCCCAAGCATCAATAGACCATCACTGCAAAAGAGTTGTCTGCAAATTATTCCATGTCCGACTTGCCATGGACGAGTCGGACATTTTCGCAGTGATTCGGTGCTGATCGGCCTCGATCGAGGGGCGAATTCTTGGGTTATAGTCCGGCTTTTCGAATACTCGAACGCCGATGCAACTCGAAAACTATCGTGATCTGGACGATCGACGGGTCCGATTGAACGATCGGGAACGCGATCGTCTCCTGGAGGTCGTCGAGAACGATACGCGAAAGCCCCTCGCGTTTGGGCTCATGGCTCACTCCGGACTGCGGTCCCAAGAGCTCGTCGACGCTCGTCGAGAGCACCTCTATCAGAGTGAGGCCGGGCAGTGGTTCATTCGAGTTCCGGCGGGGAAAGGTGATAAAGAGCGAGCGACACCGACGAGCGCGACGCTCGCGGGCATGATCCGCGCTCAGGAGCCGGGGAGCCTCGTCGAGGTCACGACCAGGACAATACGGCGCTGGGTCGACGTTGCAGCTGAAGAAATGGCCGATCGGGAGAACGACAAGCGGTGGCGGTATCTCGGGCCGCACGATCTTCGGCGAACCTGGGGTCATCTCACGCTCGAGGCCGAGGTGTTGCCCTCAGTCGTAATGCAGTGGGGCGGGTGGGAGGACTATCCGACGTTTCAGCGGCATTACCCTGGGAAACACGGAGAAGTCGTGCAGTCTCTAGAGGCGGAGAAGGTCGATTGGCTGTAAACCGGGTTCTGGTTTTGCTGTCGCTGTAGCTCTCGAGCGGGATTGACGTAATTGTCCGATTCGCAAATCCGGGGTTCAACAAAGAGATTAGATGCGCGACCACTCCACCAACTGATGGAGAGGGAAGGCATTCCCTGTCATCCACCCAGAAGCGAATAGGATCTTGCCTCCTTCTGGGAGGCATGCCGCTTTTGCTTACTAATCTCCATCAGCGGTTTCCATAGACTAGTCCCTCGACGATCTGGAAAAGACGTCGTCAGTCGAAATCGAAGTATTGGGTTTCCCAGTCGCGACGATCTTCAAGAAGGGTTCGTCCCGCGTCTGTGAGTTCGTAGGCATTCGTTCGCTCGTCATGTTTTGACTTCTCTATGAATCCCTTCTCCACTAACGAATCCAGATTCGGATAGAGGCGGCCATGATTGATAGCCGTATTATAATAGTCATCTAGTTCGGCTTTGATCTCGAGTCCGTTCGGGTTCTCAAGGCCTGCCATAACCGTGAGTACATCGCGCTTAAATTTGGTTAGCTCAAACATAGGTAACGCATATGACGGGAAGATAAATAAGTTATTTCCTGTCCTGTAGAGCAACTCTTTAAGTATGAAGGGGTTGATAATGCTGGTGGTAATCCAGAACAAAAAGAGACTCGGACTTGGATGCTGGATGAGACTTGGCTCGTGATGCGAGGGACTGGTCCGGGTCCGGTAGCGTAGGAAATCGAGGCCCTCAAACAAACCCAGCACTCCTACCTCGCGACCGGTGATTATGAGCAGGACCACTTTCGGGACCAAACTCGAATCGGCAAACTCCACGACACCCTGGAGATGCCGATGAAACAGTATATCGGCCAGTGCGGGGTCTACTACAACCTCCTGATTCCCCTGGTCACCGACCGAATCAAGAACCAACTCGGCAAGACCGTCAAAGAGCAGTTTATGGATTCGATGAACGATGATGCTGATCTCGAAGACGCCGTCGAGGCAGGCATCGAAGAGGGTTTCAGAAGCCACCGAAGAACAGGCCGCAAGCGTTCAAGAGATCCAGGATTCGGTCGTTCGCCTTGAGTCCGATGACTGACAGCCTCGCTTCGTTTTGCCCTCCGAAACCGGCCGCGGGTCGGGACTCCCCGGTGCAACCGAGTACAGTTCCAATTGCAAAAGAAAAATATTGATTGTGTAGGCGGGTCTCGGGACAGTATGGAAGACGACATTCCGCCACTCGACGAGGCGGCGATGGAGGCAGCCAGGGAGCGGCAGGCGAACCTCACGAAACCACCCGGAAGCCTCGGCCGACTCGAAGCGTTCTCTGTCCAGATCGCTGGCATGACCGGCCAGGAAACCCCGACACTTGCCGACCCGGTGATCACGACTGTCGCTGGTGACCACGGCGTTGTGGCAGAAGGCGTGAGTGCGTTTCCACAGGACGTGACCGCACAGATGGTGTCGAATTTCGCCAACGGGGGCGCGGCAGTCAACGCACTCTCCAGAAATGTGGACGCCAAAAACCTGATCGTCGACGTTGGTGTCGCCGCCGACGAGTACCCCGGGAGAGACGCTGTCATCGTCGAAAAAATGGGCGACGGTACCGATAATATCGCCACTGGAGCCGCGATGAGCGCGGCCCAGGCTCGACAGGTTGTCGAGGTCGGTCGTGGCATCGTCGCGACCCATGCCGAGGAGGCTGATATCATCGGTCTCGGAGACATGGGCATCGGGAACACGACGCCGAGTGCAGCCATCACGGCCGCGATCACTGGGGCGGATGCGGAGACGGTAACCGGACGGGGAACGGGAGTCGACGACGAAGCGTTCGAATGGAAGGTCTCGATCGTCAGGCAAGCACTCGAAACCGACGCCCCCGATCCACAGGACGGGTACGATGTCCTGCGCTCTGTGGGTGGATTTGAAATCGGTGCCCTCGCCGGCATCGCACTCGAAGCCGCACGCCGACGGATTCCGGTCGTCGTGGACGGCTTCATCACCGGGGCCGGGGCGTTGGTCGCAGCTCGAATCGACGAGCGGGTGACCGACTACCTGTTGCCGTCCCACAGTTCAGTCGAAACGGGACACGAAATCCAGTACGACGAACTCGGCCTCAAGCCGCTTTTTGACTTCGACATGCGACTCGGAGAAGGGACCGGTGCAGCGCTTGGAATCTCGATCTATCAGGGGGCCTGTCGAACACTCGAGGAGATGGCGACCTTCGAAGAAGCGGGCGTCTCGAACTGAACTACCGGCGTGTCAACTACCTCACCCTAAGCGCCTTCGGCGCGTTGAGGGTGGGGCTTGTCCGTGAACTCGGCCTCGAACCCGTCGGGGTAGCCGGTAAATCCCGCGTTCGGCTTCACCGTTCCGGACTTCAGGGCAAGCTGACTGTCGCCCGTCCGCCGAGACGACTGTTGGCCTCGACGGACATACCGCATACCAATGTTCTTCGCCGCGTTGTAATCCGCGTTCCCTTCCGATCCGCACTTCACACACCGGAAATCGTTCCGCGACTGACGGTTCTCCTCTGCCGTGAATCCGCACTCGGAACACCGCTGGGACGTGTACGCCGAGCCGACTTGCTTCACCGAGATCCCGACCGAATCGGCTTTATACTCGACGTATTCGTAGAGCGTTCGGAAGGCCCATTTATGCCCCCATGACGCGCCGGTTTGATCGCGGATGTGCGTTAGGTTCTCGAACGCGATCACGTCACAGTCGTACCGGAGTGCCTCGTCTATCAGCGCGTTCGACGCCCGGTGTAGCACGTCCCGGACGTAGCAAAGTTCCCGACGACTCGACTGTTCGAGCGTCCGATGTGCGCTTCGCGTTCCGGTCTGTTGGAGTCCGGCACGCACCTTCTCGAACTCGCGAAGATTGTGGGTTACCTCCCGCCCGCTGTAGAAGTAGGCGGTACTGGTGACGGCGAGGTTTTCGATGCCGAGGTCAACCCCGAGGACCGTTCCGTCCTCGGCGGTGTTCCGTTCGGTCTCGGTCTTGTGTCGGCGGAAGCCGATATGCAAGAAGAACTCGCCGTCTCGGGCGGTGAGCGTGCTTTCCGTGACACTCCACGTGTCCGAGTCGAGATACTGCCGTTGGTAGCCATCGTCAGCGTTTGGAAGGGCGAGCGGGCACCGAACCCGGCTTTCCGTAGTGGAGAGGGATACGGTTTCGTCATCGAACACCGTCATCGTCCGGGTATCGTACTTCACGGTCGGCGCGGTGAACGTCGGCTTGCTGACCTTCTTTCCTTTCGACCGGCGTTCGATACAGCCGGTGATGGCTTCTGCGGCTTGGTGGGTGGCGAGAATCGCGTGCTGACTCCCGAGAGTAGTGTCTTCGCGCACGGAGTCGTAGGCGAGGGGCTGTACGTCGCTTTTGGCGTTGTACTTCCCCCACGCCATGTCGGTGGCGAGTTGGCAACCACGCTTCCACTCGGAGATAGTATCTTCGAGGAGGTCGCGTTGCTCGTCTGAGACTTCGAGACGAGTGATTGCCGTCCGACGCACATAGTCGTCTGCCACGTATTCAATGTAGATAAGTGGCTACTTTCTGATTGCTGTTTGTGATCTGTGCGAACGCGCTCCTCCCCTCCCTACTCACTCGCGTCGCTCGTTCCTGGAGGAAGGGGACTCCGCGCTACCGTTCAGTTGAAGAGCCGTTCCAGAAAGCTTCGCTCAGTCGGTCGTTCGGCCATGAGGACCGTGCGACCCGTTTCAGAGATGATATCGTAGTGCAGTGATTCGGAAACAGTCCGAGAAAGCAGCCCCTGTTCGGTTGCGCCGATGAGAATCATCGAGTGATCCTGGGCCCCACGCTCGATAGCCGCTTCGACGTCTCCCGTTTCGACGACCTGTGACTCCTCCTCCAAGCCATGATCGATGGCCCAGTTCCGCAGGTCCTCTGCTGCGCGTTCGCGCTCGGCTTCACTTCGAACAACCGACAAGAGTGTCATGGAACTATCATGGACCGACCGGAGTGCTCTGGCAATTTGCGCATTCAACGCGGCGTGGGGGTTATCAACAACAGGCAAGAGGACCCGCTCGGGGTCGAAGCCCCGATCCTCGAGTATGATCACGTCACAGGGCAGCCGACGGGTCAGTTCGTCGAGTCGTCCCTCCGCCCGCCCCGACGACCAGAGGTGGTTGTCCCCCCGTTCGACGAGCAAGAGGTCGACTGACTCGCGCTCAGCAATGTCAAAAACCTCCGAGAAGGACCGGTGGGAGACCACTGTCGAAGTCCGGCACCGGATCCCGTCGCCTTCGATCCGGTCACAGATCCGTTCGAGTTTGGCCGAGGAGTCCGCGACGAGTCGTTCGCGCCCGGACCCGGAATACTGGGAGTGTGGGTCGTATTCGGGGATGATGTGGACGAGCGTGATGATCGCTTCATCCTCCGTTTTGGCGACCGTTTCCCCAAGTCGGAGGAGTGAGTCGGACGATTCGGGATTGGCCACCGGCACGAGCAGGTGATACGGCCCCTCCGTATCGCCGTCCCCAGCCGTCGTATCCACGAGCGGGACATACGACCGGCCGGCGTACCCGAACAGGCGGCTGATCCGCCCGCCGAGGAGCATCTCGCGCCAAGAGAGTTGTCGACGACCACCTTCGAACCTGGCCCCGGCCAGTCGCTTCTCGCTCGTCTGGAAGTAATTCACAACCGTAACCAACACGACTCCACCGACAGTGTTGCCCACCAGGACCGGGCCGACGAATTCCGTCAACCCGACGAGCAGCCGGAGGTCGCCTGTAAAGGTCAGATACAGCGTCTCGGTAAAGGAGACGACAACGTGGAACAGTCCCCCGAGCGGGATGGCGAGAAAGGCGAGATAGATGACTGCCAGCCGAGAAATCGTGTCCCGGGCCGCATACTCGACCCAGACGACTCCGGCCACGATCAAGCCGGCAAACACCGACTTGACGAACAGCGGCCAGGCCCCCGTATCGATCCCCTTTTGGGCGATCTCGGCGGCGACAGTGGCTGCCTCCGGTGACAAGACCCCACCCCAAGCCAGCGCCGCGGCCCCACCAAGACCGCCAAGAAAGTTCCCAAGCAAAACGACGATCCAATTTCGGAGCAAGGCTGGCACGCTCGCAAGGCGTTCGAGGGTTAACGCAACCGGGGGCAACGTGTTCTCCGTGTACAGTTGATACCCACCGATAATGATGTAAATGAAGCCCAACGGATACAAGAGTACACTCAATACTGGGTCCCCACCTGTCGAGGCGGACATCGACACGTAGAGAAGCACAGTAATCGTGATCGCAAAGCCGGCCGCAAGACCACTGAAAAACAGTTCTCGGTTGCTTGCAGTGACCTCCTCGTCGGCCGCAGCGACGATGCGCTGAAAGACCTCGTCGGTCGAAAAGCGGTCTCTGACCACCCGACCAACTGCAGGCGCCCCACTCCGGGACCGCTCGACAGCCTGTCGAACCGAACGCTCTGCGTCGGACCCGTCATCAGGCATTACTTCGATTGTTCGAGCCCACCCCCAAAATCAGTTACTTTCGGTGGCCCTGAGCCTCCGGGTTATCCTTCGAGTCGCTCAGCGAGTCGAGCGTCAAAGTCGATCTCCGGATCCTTTGCGGAATCCCTGATATCGATGACTTCGGTCCCCCGCTCCGTGATCTCGTAAAGTCCGCTGTTCGGTGCTGGCCCGACCCGTTCGACCAACGTGTAATCCGCGAGGATCGGGAGTCGGGTGTTAATATAAGAACGGTCCTTGTCGAGTATGTAAGACAGGTTGGCTGCCGTGTTCCGTCTGCCGTTAGCCAGTGCCTCTAAAATATCAAAATCGGTCGGTTCAGCTAGTCTCATTTCAACTCACTCTGTAGTAGAGGGACTTGGGATTTAGGTGTACTCCTTGCCGATAGTATGTACGTTTGTCGTACCCCACCTTGGTCTGTCATGCCCCTAAATACCTCATGATTGGTATATAGCGGTTCGACATACTTAAAGTTGCGCAAACGGCGGGGACGGAAGCAAAATCGGCAGCACGCCTCGATTACATGCTCTGGACGATGTTCAAGTATTCCGTCTCGTCGAGTGCTTTCAGCGTCTCGGTGTCTGCCATCCCCCGCTCCGCAAATCTGAGGGCGAACTGCGTGTACATCTGATCGTTGGGGAACTCAGCGACCGTCACGAAATCGAAGTCCCCCATTGTGAGATACACGTCTTTGATTTCCCCACCCATCTCGTTGGCCATCGCTTTCATCTGCTCTGTACGGGTTGCGCTTTCTTCGATCTCTGCAAATCCGTCGGCGGTCAAGTTGGTCAGGCGAATGTAGGTTGGCATGGTCTTGTGTGGTTGTGGTTTTCCGTGTGAGACCGTACCATGTCAAATACCCGCATGTTACTTAGGGGTTTCCCTCACTGAACGCCGAAACGTGTAAGCGCCAGCCACGAGAGGGGCCTGTATGACTCGAATTCCCTTCGGTATCGCGCGTCTGGACTCGCGTATCGGGGGTGGGGCTCCGGCCGGAAGTGTCGTCCTTCTCGCAGGTGAGAGCGGAGCTGGCGCCCGAGAATTCCTCTACACGAGTGCGGTAATGAACGGCCTCGAAAGGTCCGACCCCGAGCTTTTCGACCTCCACTATGGAGAGCAGTCATCGGCCGCCAGCCGACCGGAATCGATTCACTATCTCTCCTACACCGCCGACGAAAGAGCGCTCTCGACGGAGATCGAGTACACGTTGGAGGACGAACTCGTCACGGCGGGTCTTGACCCGGTCAGATTCGAGGACCTTTCGAACGAGTATTTCCAACTCAGCCCCGTTCCACGAGAGTGGTATGGCCCGTCGCACCGTGAGATCACGGATCTGGGCCAAGACGCCGAACGTCGGGGTGTCCTCACTGCGACCGCGGACTACCTCGATGAGCATGCTGGTGGGGGGTTGATACTGATCGACTCACTGACCGACCTGTTAGCGGCCAGGGGACGACATCATTCGATCAGCGAGTTGGTGCTCACATTAAAGGGGCTCAGACGAGTCGCACGGGAGTGGGGAAGTCTGATCTTGCTGCTGTTGACCAAGGACGCGGTTACCGACCAGGAGTTGGGCAACCTGATGACTGCAGTGGACGGAACACTCCAGTTTGAATGGGAAACAGGGGGCAACGAGCGAGTGCGGACAATGTATGTCCCAGAATTTCGCGGCGTGCTTTCTCAACTGGAAGAAGAAGACATCATCCGTTTCGAGACGGAAATTCACGACGCCGGGTTCGACGTTTCGAACGTCCGGAAGATTCGCTGACCCCCGTAAATGGCGCCGTTGAAGGGACGGATTTGGAATTACATTTATACGCGCTTCTGTCTAAAGAAAGGATATCCAAATGGTTTGCTCCTGCGCATACACGGATCGCCTGATCTCGAGAGAGCGAGTGGCGAGTAATCATGGGGAGCAAAAACAGGCCGGTCGTTGCGATTCCAGAGCGACGAACGGCGAAGGACAGGTGGTTGACTGATGGCCAAGGAACATCCCGAAGAACTACAGGAGGAAATCGAGACCATCGCGGAGCTCGAAGCCAAAATCGAAAGGCTCGAATCGACCGTCGAGTCGGACATCCAGGATGTCAGGGAACGCGTCGTCCAGGTGAAGCGCGAAACGGACGCGAAAGCGTCACAGGATCATTCCCACGAGAGCCTCGAAGCCGAACTCACAGAACTCGAGGGAGATGTCGAAGACATACACGAAACACTCGATCAGACAAACTCACGAATGGAGGGGGGCTTTAACAACTTCGAGGAGATCCTTGAGTCCCTGTTGGACCGGACCGTGGCTCTCGAAACCGACGTGGACAAATTGGGACAGGTCCTCAGGTCCGTCCGAAATACACTTGATGCAGTTGCCCAGCGGGACCAACGACGGGCCCGCGCCGACCACTTGAAACAAAACGCGGCCACGACTGGAGTTCGGACGGCGAAATGCGAGGCCTGTCGGTCAAGGATCGACGTTGCCCTCCTCAGCGCCGCCACCTGCCCGAGTTGTGGCGAGTCGTTTCACACGTTGGATGCGAACCCTGGATTTTTCGGAACGTCGATACTGGAAACCGGTGACAGGCCTGCGCTCGAAGGCGGCGAGTTCCAGGGTCGCCCGGACCTGGATTCGGTCGGGCCAGAATCCCAAGACGAAACCCAAGCGACGAAAGCGGATTTCGACTGGCAGAACACGGACAAAGTGGATGGTGACTCATCGTGACTGAGGAAGCCGACGAAGAGGAAACGGATTCGATTCCGCTCTCCGATCTGCGATCGGATCTCGGGGCCGAGGAATCGGGGGCAGCGGAGTTCCCGGATGGCAAGAAGCCGGATTCCACCGAATTGAAAGACCCTGAGCCGTCTCAAGAGGACAAAGAGGCGGGATCAGAGGCGGAAGCGAGCGATTCGATTCCACTTTCAGGGCTCCGCGACGAGGTCGACCGCCAGTCAAGCGAGGCTGAAACCGTGTCGGAGGACGCAACCGGGAGCTTCGTCGAAGAAACCGTCGAGCCAGTCGATTCCGAAGGGGTCTGGGCGGATCTGTTGATGGACGACGAGCACCCCGAGGGACACTTTGCGGCCGTCGAAGCGGTGCCAGGGGCTGAAGGGGTCACCCAGGTCATCTCCAAACGGATCTGTGAACGGTGTGAGTACCTCGACAAGCCACCGACCCTCCAATGCACACACGATGGGACGACAATTCACGAACTCGTTGACGTGGACCACGTCCGCGTGTCGGACTGCCCGATGGTGGGCCCGGACGGGGAGAAGAAAACCGAGGGCTCCATTTCGACCGAGGAGACCTGAAAGGGAACTTTTTCTGCGTCGGCACCGAGGCTTCTGTATGCAGTTCTGTCCTGACTGTGGTTCGATGATGCACGCTGACGGGGAGCAGATGGTCTGTTCGAGTTGTGGCTACACCGAAGGAAAGGACGAGGAACTGGCCGCGGACTACGTCTCGACCCAGGAGCAAGATGAGAGTGACGTGATCGAAACCGAGGAAGGGGCAAACTTCGAGGGGAAGCCGAAAGCCGAGGCGATCTGTCCGGAGTGTGAAAACGACCAAGCGTGGTACACGATCAAGCAGACGGGCTCTGCTGATGAGCCCCCGACCCGATTTTTCAAATGTACGGAGTGTGGCGCCCGTTGGCGCGAGTACGCCTGAAAGGGCGCGAAACGGTTTTCAGCGGTCACGGTGTAGGACCTGTCAATGACGTACGACGCGGTAATTCTGGATAATGACGGTGTCCTCACCGCCATGACTGACCGATCGGTCATGCAGCGGGCTGTCGAGGACGCCTTTCGAGATATGGGGATTGTCGATCCCGATCCGGATGACGTCGAGCGGCTCGTATACGGCGTGACCCCGGATATTCTCGAGACAGTCGCTGGACGGTATGGACTCGACCCTGGGGCGCTCTGGTACAGGCGTGATATGCGGTCGTCCCTCGTCCAAGAGCGGGAGATTCGGGCCGGTCGCAAGCCGCTTTACGATGATACGAGCGTCCTCTCACAGATCGAGCTTCCCCTGGGCATCGTCAGTTCGAACCAGTATCGGACGGTCGCGACCATTCTGAACCAGTACGGGATCGACGGCTACTTCCAGTCGGTCTATGGCCGAGAAATGCATCCGGACAGCCTGGCCCGGAAAAAACCCGACCCACATTACCTCGACTTAGCAATTGCGGAGTTAGGGGCCACAAATCCGTTGTTCGTTGGCGACAGCGAGTCGGACGTTCAGGCCGGGGACGCAGCCGGTGTCGACTCGGTTTTCCTTCGCCGAGATCACCGTGCTGAGACCAAACTGAGCGTCATCCCGACCTACGAAATCGACACCTTGGCGGCACTCCCCGATATTCTCGCGGCTGCAGCCTAACTTGGCGAGCTGCTAAAGTCGGGCCGGCGAAATCCAGTCCGCAAGCTCGGTGTCCACTGACTCCCCCGCGATCTGACGCGCCAAAATGTCAGCCACTGCCGGGGCTCTGGTCACACCGTAGCCCGAGAACCCGACCGCTGTATAGAAGTTCTCGACGTCGGTTTCGCCGACGAATGGACGGCCATCGGGGGTAATCGTTCGAAAGCCGACCCAGTCGTTTCCGATCACAGCGTCGGCCAATTGTGGCACGGCCGCCTCGATCTCCTCGGCGATGTCGAGATAGAATGACTGATCCACCGAGTGATTCGCATCCGGATCAAGCTGGCTAGCCGTCTCGTAGGTGGTATCAAAGCGGCCACCGAAGGCCTGGCTCAGGCCGTCCTCGCGGAAGTAGAGTTCGTCGCGGAGAATCATGAACGGCAGCGAGAAAGATTCCTCACGGGAGAGGACCACAATCGGTCCGCGGGTATGTCTGAGTGGCTGGTCGACCCCGACGAAGTCGTTGACTTCGGGGGCCCACGGCCCTGCGGCGTTCACCACACCACTCACCGACTCAGTCCCCTCGCCAGTTTCGATGGCCGTGACGGCCCCGTCCTCGGTGATGACGTCCATGACTTCGACCCCCGTTTCGATCGTTGCGGGGCCCGCTGTGGCCTGCTCCACGAAGTGCTGAATGATCTCCGAAGGATCGAGGAACCCGTCGTCTGGAACGAAGAGGCCACCCTCGAAGGCCGCCGGGTCGAGCCCTTTCGCTTCGAGTTCGGGGGCGTCGAGCCACTCGGTGTCGACGCCCAGGTCGGTGAGCCCCTTCCAACCCGAGCGGACCGCCGGAACGTCTGTCAGATTGGGGGCCGTTTCGAGGGTCCCGACCTGCGTGAATTCGAGGGTCCCGGCTTCGATTCGGGGCCCATACGTCTCCCAAGCCCGTTCTCGCAGGCGGTGTTCAGTTGCGTTGGGCTCGTCCTGATGCCAGAAGAAAATGGCCATTGACTTCGCGGTGGTTCCAGCACCCAGGGCGTCACGCTCGTACAAACGTACCGGAACCCCGTGATCCGCGAGTGCGGCAGCGATGCTGGTTCCAACGACACCACCCCCAACGACGACGACAGGGTCCATACACTCCGAACCCACCCGCCGGACGTAAAACTGACTCTGGGCGGTGGTACCACGCCTTCGGATGCCCTTATCCCTGTCCGGCCCCAATTACCCGACGTGACAGAGCAACGAGAGCAAAAGGACCTCCGCATGCCCTCGGAGTCCGAGCAGTTCGGCGTCGTAACGCAGCATCTGGGTGGGAATCACGTCCGAGTCCGCTGTGCGGACGGTGAGACCCGCCTAGGTCGGATCCCCGGTCGAATGAAATACCGCACGTGGATCGAAAAAGACGACGTCGTCCTCATCGACCCCTGGGACTGGCAAGACGAAAAAGGCGACATCGAGTGGCGATACGAGAGTGCAGACGCCGAACAGCTCCGCCGCGAAGGGCATATCGACTGAACGGTTTCCGTGGGCGTGACCGGCCCGAGATGTTTTGTGATCCCGTGATACAGGTGAGGTATGGCAGACACTGTCCCCGAGGAAGTGGAGTCACTGTTGCAGTCCGAACCGCTGGCCGCGTTTTTGGCCACAAGTAATGCTCATAAACCCCACGTCGCCCCACTCTGGTACCAGTACGAAGACGGGGTCGTGGAACTGACGACCAAAGGGCGGAAGCTGTCGAATATCAAATCGAACCCGAGAGTGTCTCTCGCGGTGCAGAAGGCCAAGGCTGGCATTCCCGAGTGGGTGGTGACGCTGCTCGGCACCGCAGAAGTCCTCGAAGACGAGGCCGAAGAAACACGAGTCCGTCGGGAGATCAACGAGAAGTACGGGGCGAAACCGGACGCCTACCCGGAAAACACGCTGGTCACCATAGACGTCGGAGCGGTGAGCTACACGGTCTATTGAACGAGTCCGCTCAATCGTCCATGGTCGGAGTCGTCTCGGGACGGTAGCCCCGGCTGATAGCCTTCCACTTGCCGGTCCAGAATCGATAATAATTGATCACTGCTGAGACAGCTGTCTCCCCGAAAAAGGAGAGATAGATACCCCAGATCCCCAGCGGCGTCGTCGCCCCCAGATACACCAGTGGGATGGAGAACCCGAACATCCCGAGTGCCCGACTGTAGAAGGGCCAACGCGTATCACCGGTCGCGTCGAGGGCACCGGCGATGGTGCTGGTGACTCCTTGGGGGATGATCGCCAAGGCGGCAATGTACACCATCGGAACTGCGATCGGAATCGCCGGGTCAGTTCGGGACCCGATGAAGAGGGCGACGATCGGTTCCGCGAACAGCGCAATCCCGAATGCCGCGAGTGCATAGGTCGCCACTGAAAAACGGGTGATCTCGTACCCATAGGCTTCGGCGATCGCTTCCTTGCCTTTGCCGAGTTGTTGACCGACCAGGCTGCTCGCGGCGAGTCCGAAGCCCCAGCCCGGCGTGTTCATTACGCCCCAGATCCGGCGGGTGATGATGTAGGCGGCGGTGACCTGTTGGCCAAACATCGCCACGAAGGCGAGGGTGGGAAAGCGGGCGATGGTCCAAACTGAGTTCCGGCCGATCACCGGGGTCCCGATCGAGATCAGATCCCGGAAGGTATCGATGTGGACGTATCGTCCGAGCGGATCCACCGTGATCGGGAATTCACCGATCAGTGGCAGGCCTCCGCGTGCGAGGCCGATGGCGATTGAACTCGTCACGAGCACGTTTGCGAGCACGGTTCCCCAAGCCGCACCCTCGACACCCATCCCGAGCCCGAAGATGAAGAGGCCGTTCAAAAGGATGTTCGTCATCGCCCCGCCCCCGCGAAGTACCATCGGGATCCAGGCGTCGTCGGCCCCGATGAGGGCTCGACTCCCGATGAGATTTAACGCCGCGAAGGGCACCCCGAGTGCCAGAATCCGAAGGTATCGAGCCCCGTAAGTGATTTCTGCTGGTGTGCTGGTGAGCACCGAAACCAGCGTCTCCGGAACGAACCAGAAGAACAACGCGATGGGGATGGTGACGACAACGAGAAGGGCCGCACTCGACCGAATCGCCTGCCCGAGTTGGTCGTACCGTTCGGCCCCGTAACGCTGGGACACCAACGCGATCGTTCCCGCAGCAAGTCCGCCCCCGATGCTGAACGCCACACCCCAGTAGGGGGTCGCAAAGCCAACACCATTGATGGCTGCCGGGCCGAGCGCGAGACCTACCATCGCGACGTCGGCGGCGTTTTTCGACATCCGGGCGATCCCGGTCAAGATTCGGGGCCAGGCCAGGTCCACCGTCTGTTCGGCCCGCTCAGCCGTGATGAGGCCGAGCCTTGCGAGGACCATCCCGATGGCAACGAGCAACGCTCGCATCGGGTTGCGGAGGGCTGGCCGAAGGGGACGAAGCTGCGGGACCACTACTGGGTGCTATCAGGGGTACTGACAAAGGAATTCTGTTCCCAGACCGTGTCCACGACTGCTCCAGACCCGCATTGGGCCGATTACTCAGTTTCGTGCGGGAAGTTCTCCACCGTCGCCGCGTCGAAGCCCGCTGTGTCGAACTGATAGTCCCCGTCGAGAAAGTCGACGACCGAAAGTGCGTCTCGGCGAGCGTTTTTGAGACACGTCGAGGCCCCTGGAGACGGAGTGATGTTGAAGATAATGTCCTCCCCTTCGATAGTCGCCTCACCCATGTCGAGGGTGTGGGCACTGGTGTCGACGATCTGCGGACGAATACCCCCATACCCCCTGGCGGGCTCGATGTCCTCGAGTGTGGCACCCGGCACGACCTTCTGGACGTGTGGCAGGAAGGCTCGGGTTCCCAGTTCCGGGAGGTCATAGACCAGGTTCCGGAGGACGTAGGGGAGTAGCACCCTGTCCGCGAGAATATTCGCGTAACTGACGAACGAGTCGAGGTCAAACCCAAAGACGTCTAAGAAGTCCCCCACAGTGGAGAGTTCGCCCCGTTCGAGGGCCGGGACGGGTTTTGCCGTAGGCCCGAATCGGGTGACCGACGCGTCATGGACGTCGGCGTCACCGTGGACGGCCGCGAAGGGCAGTTTGCCCATTTGAAGTGTGTAGACTTTCCCGTTGAGGAAATCCTCGGCCAGGAAAAAGCTCCCCGCGATCGGCAACAGTGCCATGTCCTCGCCGTACCCCAGTTGTTTGGCGAACTGGAGACTATGTGAGCCCGCACTGACAACGACGCCATCCGCCATCGCCGTCCCGCCGCCTGTTCGGACCGCATACCCGTCGGCCGTTTCGACGACCCCCTCAACTGGCGTTCCGGTGTATACGTCGACCCCCGATTCCTCTCGGGCCTCGGCGACGAGTGATTTCGCCGTCTCGCCGTAATCGACCACGTAGCCGTCTGGCGTATAGAGCGCCCGAAGTTCGACGTCCGGGGCCCGCTCCTCGACGACGGCCGGTTCGAGTTCGGCAATCCGATCGCGGCCGATCAATTCGAGTTTTGGGTATAGGTCGCCAAAGCCCTTCTCGTGGTAGCGACGTTCCAGGCGCTCGACCTCTTCCTGGCCCACCGCGATAACCATCTTCGACCGCCTATCGTACAGGCTCCTGTCCGGGTCGGTCGCTTCGAGATATCCCGCCAGCGTTTCTGCGCCGGCTTTCACCGAGCGAGCCTTCTCCAGGGTATAATTCGTCTCGATGTCACCGAAGTGAAGCGTCTGTGAGTTGTTCGTCTGATAGGTGTTTATCGCCCCGATCTCCGGCTCCTTCTCGAACAGGGCGACGTGCTCGATGTCGGAAAATTTGGAGACCGCGTACAGTAACGATGCCCCGCTTATGCCCCCGCCGACGATGATGAGGTCGTATGCATCCGACATGGTTCGGGTCGACACCAGCGTTGGTGTCACTGTTCTGCCCTCCGCTGCCAGGTCGTATTAACGCTGTGTTTTGACCACCTCCCGCGCCTGAAGACGGAGGTATGCGCTAACAGTCTGTATCATTGTCCCAATCCCGATCGTCAGGCCGCCTGCAAGCCCGATCGTCCGCTCCAGTTCGGCCTCACTCGAGTCCAGGGGCTCCCCAGTCAGTTGTTCGGGCGACGGTTCGGGTTCATCTGTGTCCTCAGATACCGGCGGGTCGGTTTCTCGGAACACGTCTGATTACTATTATTTACAGAGGTGGAGCCAGTAAATGTGGGCTCTGAGGCCGAAACAGGACCCAGTTAGTACGACCCGAGTTCCCGGATGCGCTCGGCGATACGGTACGCACCAATCGCCGGTGCCGTATCGGGGGAATCCGGTTTGGTCGCGCTCACGTCGAGACCGAGTTCGACGGACAGCCGGTCGGCAAACTCCGATTCGATGCCCGGAATGCATGCCATCCTTCCCCCCCCCCCTTCAAGAAGATAGGGTTCTGCAGGGCTCGCTGACGGGTCTTGAGATACTGCGTGTCCAGGGTCGGCATGAAGACGTTCGCGTACTGAGGTCCGGGACTGTTTTGACTGTCTCGTCACGCTCGCGGGCGACGACGGTTCGGGTGCTGCCCATTTTAACCCCCACCGCTGCCGGGTCACCGTTTGTTGTGTGGGTAGTATTCGATCCCCCGATAGTGTCCGAATGACCGGTCTCACCGGCCCTAGATTCGTCTGTTGTTATGCCGGCCTTACTGTGAGCCGTAATTAAACCGTTGTCTCATCAGGATTAACGGCCCATGGCTGTGGATTTAAGAGGGGCTGGCGCCCTATTCGAACCGATGACAGACACGGACCAGAAAGACACCGACGAGGCGATTCCCGTCCCCGAACTCCAGGAACTCCTCGACCAGTTCCGGGAACGGGCCGACGACCGGATGAGTCTCGGGTTGATCGAGGCCTCGGATGGAATCAACAAGTGTGCCGACGAACTCGAAACCCTGATCGAGGACGAAACCTAAACCCCAGGTTTCTATCGTCCCCGAATCGGTCGGTCAAGGCTCCGACGGGGATTTACGTCTACCGCACCGATATTGTTCACTGTGGATTCTCAGGAGGTCCGTCAAAAGTGGGCCGACCGCGACGGCGAATATTCGCCGTCCTACTACGCGAATTATGGAGCCGACGGCGCGAGCGAAGCGGTCCTGACAGCCATCGAAACTTATCTCGGCCCTAACCCCGCCGTGCTCGAGGTCGGATGCAGTTCCGGCCGGCACCTCTCCACCCTGCTCGAGGCTGGCTACACGGATTTGACCGGTGTCGAGCTCAACCAGGAGGCCAGGGACGCGATGGCGGAGAACTTCCCGGAACTCGCACGGACCGCAACGGTCCAGTACGAGTCGATCGAATCCGTCGTTGGGGAGTTCGCGGACGACCAGTTCGAGGTCGTCTTTTCGGTCGAAACGCTCCAACATCTCCATCCCGACAGCAGCTGGGTGTTCGCCGAACTGGCCCGGATCACTGGATCACTGTTGATTACCATCGAAAACGAAGGGGGCAAAGGGAAGGCCGAGGCACCGACCGATGTCAATTACGTCGATACCGACGTCCCACTATATTATCGCGATTGGAACGAGATTTTCACCGCGTTGGGGCTGACGGAACTCGAGGCCGAAACAGGGCCACGTGATACGATCCGGACGTTCGCCGTTTCCGACTTGGACTGACTCAGTCCACCGTATTTCCGGCCGGCGGTGGGCGTGACACGATCCGTCCAAGTCGCCCTCGGTGGTCGGCCACCCACCGATAGACCCGTTTGCGGAGCCATTCGTACGCTCGACTCCGCCGCACTGGGCCTGGACGCTTGAAGAGCGCGGGAACGAAATCAAGCCTGACCAGCGCAGCCTCGGCCGCTGCCCCACACGAGTACACCCGCTCATCGGTGAGGAAATGGACACACTGCTCGTACTGAGCCGGGAGACAGGCTCGTTGGTCGCTCGTAAGTGCGGAAAACCCGACTGTGCGAACCTGTGAGTGGGCCTCGATCAGGTCAGCCCACCAGGTACAGAACCCACAGGCGTCGTCGAAGACCAGCGTCGGGTGTTTCACAGATGAACCTATGGGACGAGCGTAGATGGTTCTCCCGGCCGCGACGAATCCGGCCGGCTTTCTCCACACTGGAAACGGAGGCTGAGCCGACCCAATTCACTCGACCGTTATCCGAAGCGTCGAGATCCGGTTGCCGTCGACGCCAGTTACCTCGAACCGATACCCGGCTCGTTCCACCGTTTCCCCAACGCCGGGGGCATGTCCGAGTTCGTCGAGGACCACCCCACCGATCGTCTCGTAACTCTCGCTTTCAAAGTGCACATCCAGGGTTTCGTTGACCGCCCCGAGCGGGACGCTTCCATCGGCGACGTACTCGCCCTTCGCTTGCTGCTGGATCGAGATGTCTGTCTCGTCCGTGTCAAACTCGTCTCGAAGGTCCCCCACAATGGCTTCGACCGCGTCTTCGACCGTCACAAGCCCTTCAAAGGCGCCCCACTCGTCGATCACGGCCGCGACCTGTTGGCGTTCGCTCCGGAACTGTAGCAGGAGGTCGTTGATCGGGGTCGCCTCCGGGACCACGAGGAGGTCCCGTGCGAGATCGCCGGCAATCTGGTCTGCCTCCCCGGATTCACCGGTTGCTCGCAGCACGTCTTTCACGTCGAGGAACCCCGCGATCTGGTCCTCGTCCTCCTCGACCACTGGGTATCGGGTATGCCCAGCCTCGAGGACGGTTTCCCGGAACTCCGCGAGGGTGGCATCCTTCGGGACGGTGACCACGTCCGGCCGTGGCACCATGATCTCCCGCACGACTGTGTCGTCCAGATCGAAGACGCGTTCGATCATCTCGACCTCGGCCATGTCCACGTGCCCTTCCTCACCCGATCTGGAGAGGACCCGCAGGATTTCTCGCTCTTCGAGTGTCTCGTCGGTTTCTGAGGCCGGTGGCACCCCGAGTAGCTGGGTGAAGGCGTTTGCAGTCCCGTTGAAGACAATGATTCCAGGGTAGAACAGGTAGTAAAAGACCGTCATCGGCGCGGCGACGAACAGTGCGAGTCGCTCAGCCTGTGCGATTGCGAGGGTCTTCGGGGCGAGTTCCCCAAAGACGACGTGAAGGAAGGTGATGATACCAAATGCGATGGCAAAGGCCACGAGGTGGACGAGATTCTGTGGAAGGAGCGAGCCAACGACGGGTTCGATAAGCGTCGCAATAGCCGGTTCCCCGACCCACCCCAGTCCCAGGGAGGCGATCGTAATCCCGAGTTGAGTCACCGCGAGATAATCATCCAGCTTGTCCATCACCCCCTGCAGGGCTTTCGAGCCCGTCCGGCCCTCGGCTGCGAGTTGTTCCACCGACGTCGAGCGGACACGGACAAAAGCGAACTCCGCAGCCACGAAAAACCCGTTCAGCACCACGAGGAAGAGGGCAAGGAAAAGTTGGCCCAGCGACAGGGCGACGTTTACCATCGCCACAGCCTCCGAAGATCGGCGAAATTGGACATACCCATCATTAGCTATGATGCCCTAAAGGGTTTGACCCAGTGTGCTGGAACTGATTCATCCGAAACGGGCCTCGAAACGTGCGAATCACGATCTTTCCCTGATAGCTGTGTTTGCAGCGGCTATCGAAAGCACTCGTTCCTCACTTGAGGATGAGCACTCATGTATGCAGATGAGTCACCACTCGAAGGCAGTATCCTGCTCCAAAAAATGGTGGCCTGTACCAGGTCTCGAACAATCAGTCGTCTCCGGACAAACTGACTACATGCCTAGCCCAGCGCAAGCACCGTTTCACCGGGACACCTTTTGTTCCGTCCCTTCGTAGGTGTTCGATATGACCACCTTCACCGGCGCCTGGACAGCGGATGAAGTCACATCCTTCTTACAAGAGACGACCGTACCGATTCGAATCGCGACGCGTCGGTCCGACGGGTCGCTTTGGCCTGTCACTGTATGGTATCGCTATCGGGACGGTGTTTTCGAGTGTGCGACACAGGAAAGGGCCGATCTGGTAAGCATCCTCAGGAACAACCAAACCGTTGGCATTGATGTCTCGACGAACGACGTGCCCTACAGTGGGATACGGGGAACTGGCACCGCGACAATCTCACGAGACGGCGGTAGGAACGCTCTTCGCGACCTCGTTCAGCGCTACCTCGGGGGGACGGACTCGTCACTGGCCGAGCGTCTACTCACCGAGGACCGTGAGGAGGTCCTGATCCGGATCGATCCGGACGAGATCTACAGTTGGGATTACTCCAACCAGATGAAAGACGTCGATCAAGGGTAACAGAGTGTATCGTAGGCGTCGCGGCCGTTGAGACTCAGCGTCTGGGTCGTGTCTCTGGGTCCCAAATTGCTGGCCTCGGAACTCACGACTCACAATCTATCCATAGTGACTGTGTGTGGCGACTTTACAGTCCACATTGTATCACAGGTTCCCCTCGGTAGCACGGTCGTGCAGATCTACCACGCGATCTCGGATGGCGTCCATCTTGCCGGCCTCGCGCTTGTCGTCGACGTGGCTATACATCAGCCCCATTCGGTGGTTGCTCCGCAGGCGGTCCTCGTTGCGGTCGAGGAACTGCCAGTAGAGCGCGTTGAAAGGACAGGCGTCAGTTCCGGTGGTCGCGTCTTGGTCGTACGCACAGTCCGTGCAGTAGTCGGACATCCGATCGATGTAGTTAGCCGAAGAAACGTATGGCTTCGTCGCGAACACGCCGTGGCCAAACTGCCCCATCTCGATGACGTTTGGGGTCGTTACCCAGTGGTATGCGTCGATGTATGTCGCGTGGAACCACTCGTTCAGTTCGCTCGGTTCGACACCCCATAGTGTGGCGAAGTTCGCCAGGATCATCAACCGCTGGATATGGTGTGCGTATCCTCGTGCCTGGACGTCGTCAACCGTCTCGCTTAGGCAGTTCATCCTGGTCTCGCCGGTCCAGTACAGGTCCGGAAGCTCACGGTCGGCAGCGAGTTGGTTGGCGTTCGACAGTTCGGGCATCGCCTGCCGGTAGACGTGACGCATGAACTCCCGCCAGCCCAGTAGTTGCCGGATACATCCTTCGGCAGAGCTAAGGGGCACGTCCTCCCGCTCCTCGTACGCCCGCTCGACCCTCTCGATGACCTCCATCGGGTGGAGGAGGCCGAGATTGATCGCCCCGCTCACCAGCGCGTGGGCCATCGCCCAGTCGTCGTCCCGCATCGCGTCCTGATAGGGGCCAAACACGGGAAGCCGCTCCGCGAGAAAATGTTCCAAGTGCTCGCGAGCCTGGTCGCGGGTGACCGGCCACGGGAACGTGCCCAATTCGTCGCTCCCCCAGGTGTCGAACTCCTCACGTACCCATGCCGACACGTCCTCGGTGATAGCACCGTGGTCGTGGGTCGGCACGGACGGTGCCTCCCAGTCTTCCGGTGGCACGTCTCGGTTTTCCTCGTCGTAGTTCCACTCCCCGCCGGCTGGCTCACCGTCGGTCATAAGGACTCCGGACTCCCGGCGCATCCAGCGATAGAACTGCTCGTGTCTGAATCGCCCGTCGTCGTTGGCCCACTCGTCGAAGGCCCGGCGCGTGCTGGCGAACAGTTCGTTCTCGACGACCCGGAGGTTTCCGCCGGCCTCGGCAACGAGACCCCGAAACCGCTGTTCGGACCGATAGCTGGGCGAGCGCATCGTCACCAACGTGGTTTCCGGATTGTCTTCGAAGAACGTCGCGAACGCCTCGGCGAACGTGTCGGTCCGTATGTAGGTCACGTCGTAACCGGCCCGACGCAATCGGTCACGGAATCGCCGCATCGCGGCGAACACCAGCGTCAGCTTGTGGTGGTGATACGGCATCCGTCGGGCGAAGTCGTGGGCCTCGACGAGCAAGACCCGACTTCCCTCGGACGCACGGGCAAGCGGCCCACACTGCTTGGTCAGATGCGTCCCGAGAATCCAGGGTACCTCGGTCTCACCCACCACGTACTCCGGCGGTTCGCCGACTGTTGGGGGCCGCATACTATCAGCACGAATCGGAGATGGATAAATTGCGACCACGGGACCTCTGTCTGCTTTGGCCAGACACAGATGCCCTCAGAGACGCCGTTTACCATCACAAGTAGCGGCCTCGG
>NZ_JAZKRK010000033.1:0-22385 GCF_036626455.1 Halodesulfurarchaeum sp.
TGCCGTGGTCGTCTTGCCACTGACCCTCCGGGGATGGGCCAGCGTCGCCGGGTGATCAGATCGCCTTGATCGTCGGGAGCAACTCGTCGCGGGAGGCCTCTGCGACCGACCGGATCCGGTCGAGTTGCTCGCTCGTAAACGGGACGGGATGGAAGCCCCTCTCCAGTGGGACACTCTCGGACCGGTCGCCGCGGAGTCGGAGTTGCCGGTCTTCCATGTCCGTCAACAAGACCGTGTCGGCGGCGTCCTCGACGCGCCCGATTTCTGCCGCATACGCCGAGGAACTCACGGTGAACAGACTGGTCAGGTCTTCGCGCTTTACAGTCTCCTCGAAAGCGTCCAGAATCGGGTCTCGATACGTGTCGGAGAAGAGGAAGAGGTTGAGCGCGGTTCCGAAAAGCACGGTTCCCGGACCGGAATCATCGGTGCGGTCGAGGGCTTGCTCGATCGTCTTTCGCCAGACGGCCGGGTCGAGCAAGTTGCCACGAATCATCTCCTCCGAAATTTCAATGGCGTCGACGCCTGGGTCCATGGTGGGATCGAAATCCACGAATTCGACCTGCTCGTCGATAACCGAGCGCTCGGTGTCGTAGAGCAACTCCATGGTGTCATAGACGAACTCGGCGCCGGAGTTTGTCAGGAGGAGGACGCTCTGACCGCCGGCGTCGAGCCAGGCGTCGAGAACTGCAAAGCCGATGAGGGGCTTGCCTGAGCCCCCCGGGCCAGAAATCACGGTCGACGTGTTTGTCGGGATGCCGTCCGGGGCGACGGACGTGAACCACGCTTTCTCTGGGGTGAAAGTCTCGCCTGTCATCGCCTGTCAATTGGCGCGAGACGCCCAAAGGTATTGCTGACGGTCGCCGCCGTTTGCACGCGTTCCACCAATCCGTGGAATCAGTCGAGGCACAGTCCGGGCAGCGAGGAGACCGTGGGATCGACGACTGCCCACTTGGTGAGCCCGCCGTCGTGAAGGTCTGCTTCTGATTTTCCCCCGGTGATGGCACGCCTGACGTGTTCGGGATCCGTTACACTCGCACCGGCAACCATCGACACACCGGCCTCGAAGAGTGGTTGGGGACCAAACGAGGCACTTGCCCCCACTACCACGACGGTCTGATCGGGCCGCGCCGCTTGTAGGTAGGTCTCGATCCCACCCCACACGAGTGACGAACCCGTTATGAAAAGGACCTCGGCTTCGGGTACCAGTTCGGAGGCGGCCGCCGGCGGATGCATGGCGGTGTCCAGTTCGGCTGCGAGGGACTCCGGAACCGTCACCGTCTGCGGGTTCCGTTCGAACACGTCGACATGACCCGCGTCGAGGTGTTTCAGAACCGGCCCGAAGAGCCCGACCATGGCGACCTGTTCGGTCTCCGGGTCGAGACTCCGGAACGGATCGAGGCCAGGCTGTCTCTGGTTCGGTGGGTCAATAGCGTTGAGCGCGGCCACGCCCACTGCCCGCGTTCCGGTGTCCGTCGCAGTCGCCCCCTGCCGGGCGACCTCGTATGTCGAGTTTCCCGTCACATCTGGGATGGGGCCCTCGGGATTCATCGCGACACCGGCCAAACCCACCTCAGTTTGAACCATGACCAGTTCGTCGCCCTCGACGACGGCACTGACCTCGAATCCAGGATCCGGGAGCGCTTCGGTCCGTTTCGCAAGGATGGTGCCAGCAGTGGGCGATTCGTCCATAACCATCAATCCCTCTGCAGACTGAATAAGTCACCCGGACTGAAGTGGACCTGTGTGAGTACTGGAAATATGATATAGTATTGGGGAAACCCCAGTAACGGACCCAAGGTGTGGATACACCTATGGTGCTTTCTTTCGAAAATCCGAACGGTGGATCCAATGGCACGAATCATAACGATGCGGTATTCCGAGGACGGACGGCTCCCGGATGCCTCTCGCGAGGAACTCGAAGAGCTTCAGGCAAACGTCGTCGAGACCGTCGAGCAGTACGACAACGTGACGTTTAAGGGCACCTTCGCAAACGAGGACGGAATGGGCATCTGTGAGTGGGAGGCCCCGGATGTCGAAACCGTCGTCGAAATCTACGAGGAATCCGGCGCCAACGACGTCGCACCGAGCGACGAAATCATCGAAGTAGAACAGGTTCTTCCGCTCGAATAGGGCTCTTTTGGCCCATCGGGAGTTTTTCAACAAACGCCGCTCGAAGGTGGATTGCTTCGCTGATATATTACTGAAAAACATGATTATGACATACTTTATTCGCAGAGTTTATACAACGACCTCTACTTTCCCCAATTGATGACAGCAGACGACCACGGCATCTTCACCCGCTCGATTCATGCGGGCCAGGAGTCCGATTCGGCAACCGGCGCGAGAGCACCGCCTATCTACCAAACGACGTCCTACGAGTTCGCGGACGCCCAGGACGCCGCCGAGCAGTTTGCCCTTGAGAAACCCGGGTACATCTACTCCCGGCTCATGAATCCCACCATCGAAACCCTCCAGGATCGGTTGGCCTCACTTGAAGGCGGCGTCGGCGCAACCGTCACCGGATCCGGAATGGCTGGCCTGGATCTGACCACGTTCCTGCTCGCTGAAGCCGGTGACAACATTGTCGCTGCCTCTTCGCTCTATGGCGGGACCCATACCTATCTCAACCACACGGCTACAAGGCGCGGCATCGAAACCCAGTTCGTCGACACGCTCGAGTACGACCAATACCGCGAGGCTATCGACGAGGATACTGCCTACGTCCTGATCGAGACCATTGGAAACCCGGCGTTGATAACGCCGGATATCGAGCAGATCGCCGACATTGCTCACGAGAACGGGACGCCGCTTCTCGTCGACAATACGTTTGCCACTCCCTACCTCGCCCAACCGATCGAATACGGGGCTGACCTGGTCTGGAACTCCACGACGAAGTGGCTTCACGGCGCGGGTTCGACGGTCGGCGGTGTCATCGTCGACGCCGGCACGTTCCCCTGGGACGAACACGCCGATTCGTACCCCGAGATCGGTGGTGAGAACCCGGCGTATCACGGTGTGAACTTCTCTGAACGGTTCGGGGATGCCGCATTCACGTATGCCGCGATCGCCCGCGGGCTTCGCGACCTGGGGAACCAGCAATCTCCCTTCGACGCGTGGGTCACCCTGCAGAAACTCGAAAGTTTCCCGCTCCGCATGGCCCGTCACTCGGAGAATGCGGCCATCGTCGCTGAGTATCTCGCAGACCACGAGGCCGTCGAATGGGTCACATACCCGGGCCTGGACAGCCACGAAACCTCAGAGAACGCCGACAAATACCTGGATGGCGGCTACGGGGGCATGCTCACCTTCGGTGTCGAGGGTGGCTATGACACCGCTCAGCGGATCGTCGAGTCCACCGAACTCGCAAGCCTGCTCGCAAACGTCGGCGACGCGAAGACGCTCATCATCCACCCCGCCTCGACGACCCACCAGCAGCTTTCGGAATCGGAACTCGCCGATGCCGGTGTCAAACCGGATATGATCCGACTCTCGGTTGGGCTCGAGGACCCTGCGGATATCATCGCGGACCTGGAGCAGGCCATCGAGACGGCGACGGAATAACCGTCTTGGGGAGATTCACAACCCCCACTTCCGAAACAGGTCTATGAGCCAAGCGATCGATCGGATCCGGGAGAACCTGACCGAAGTCGTCTCCGTGTCTGTCACGGGTATCTGGCTCGGGGCGCTGTTCACCGGTCAGGACTGGTGGCTCCCCTTCATGTTGATCGGGTACATTATCATCGTTCCAATGACGGCGTTGGTTTTCGGAGACCGGGAGGAAATCGCCGAGTGGTGGGAGGACGAGGATGTTACCATCCCGGAGGACACGAATGAGACTGACCCGGTTGAGACACTGAAAAACCGATACGCTGCGGGCGAGATCAGCGACGCGGAGTTCGAACGAAAGCTCGAACGACTGTTGGAAATCGAGGAGTCCGAGAGTACAACGGCGGAGTACGACGATATCGATCGGGAACTAGACCGATTGTGACGATTTGACTGCAGACTGACACAGTATATCAATTCGCCGCGACCGGTTCCCCCTTGGTCCCCGGCCTCGAAGGTCCGGTATGCATCTTGGACTGATCGTGGAGACGAAGGATCCGGGCGCGGTCTGGAACGGATTTCACCTCGGGACCTCGGCACTTGCGTCAGGTCATGACGTAACAGCCTATCTCCTCGGAGAGGGTGTCGAGGCACCGGACCAACCCGCAGGCGATGACGTGAACCCGCATGGAATCATCCGGAAGTTCGTCATGGACGACGGAGAAATATTGGCCTGTTCGCGCTGTCTCGATCATCGGGACATGGCGGCTGATGAGCTTCGACCCAGGGCGGAGATGGAGAAACTGGTCGACCTGATCGAGGAGGCAGACGAGACTGTTTCTATCGGGTGAGCAGGCTGTTCCTAAGGCCGCTCAGTACATTCGGTCGGATCCGGGATCGTCGTCCGCTATCGCGGGATCAACTTGGTCGTCGACGGTTCCGGTAAACACGGATTCCTCGGATCCGGTGTCTTCTTCGGTCTGGTAGGCCGACAACCCCAGTGTGAGCAGCTCTTCGACGGCCTGGTCCCAGTTTAGAAACTCTCCTGATTCGACGAAACGGTCGATATCGCTCGTGACTCCATCCGGCAACGTCACTTCCGATTCCGGCATATTCGACCATCAGAGGTTCGACGGGATGAATCCACCGGTGCCGAACGGGGCCCTGACTGCCAGTGACCAGACACAGCACCCGCCGCAACCGGGGGGTACAAGAAATGCAAGGCCCTGGATGGGGGTATGCAGGCGACTGAATCGGTCAAAGTGCCCGACGGCAAACTGGTCCGGGTCGAAGTGACGTACGACGACACAATCGAGGACATCGAGATCACGGGTGATTTCTTTCTCGAACCACCGGAGGCGCTCGCTGATCTCGAAGCAGCCATCGAAGGGCATCCAGCGGCCGCTTCGGCCACGGATTTGGAAACGGATATCCAAGCTGTGGAGGCCGACCTAATCGGATTCGACGCCGCGGACCTGGCAACGGTCACTGTGGAGGCCCTCCAATGACGGTTCGGTTGATTGACGACGGTGTGTACGCCGAACCGATGCATCATGCGCTCGATCAGGTTCTCCTGGACCGCCTGGACGCCGGCGAGATCGAACCGACGGTCCGGTTCTGGTACCGAAGCGGGCCGGCAATTCCACTCGGGCGTTTTCAGGCCTACGAGGATGAGGTGGCTACGGATTACGTCGAAGAAACGGGCATCGATGTCGTCCGCCGGATCACAGGCGGTGGGGCGATGTTCGCTGAACCGGGGGACATCATCACGTACTCGATGTACCTCCGCGAGGAGGACGTGCCGGCGGACGTGGAGGAGAGCTACGAGGCGCTCGACGACTGGGTTCTAGAGGGTCTACGGGAGGTTGGGCTGGAGGCGTTTCACGAACCCCTCAACGACATCAGCCATCCGGAGGGCAAGATCGGCGGATCGGCTCAACTCAGGTCGGGGGACGCCGTGTTACACCACACGACGATGAGCTACAGTGTCGACATCGAAGCGATGCTCAAGGCACTTCGGATCGGCAAGGAGAAGGTTTCGGACAAGGCCGTGAAGTCCGCCGAGAAACGGGTGGCTCGGATCACTGATCACGTCGATGCCTCGCGGGCTGAAGTCATCGAGTCACTGAAGGGCGCGGTCGATTCGACTTATGGGGCCCAGTCAGCCACCTTCGAGCAGGAAACCCTCGATCGAGCCGCTGCACTGGCCGAATCGAAATTCCAGAACGACACGTGGAACAAACGGCTCTAGGGTGGTTGATCGGTGGCCTCCGGGGTGTGTGAGTGGGGCGTTACCGATGAGATTGCGGCCGAAGCCTTTCTAATCATGGCCGCCAAGGGCAGGTATACGTGATGTGGATGGCCGGACCGAAGACGCGACCGACCAGCTGGCTGGGCGGACCAAGAGACAGTGTTGCGGTTGCCGTCGAGGGGGGCCAATGACACAAGAACGTGGCACGTCAGCGACCGAGTATCACGATCTCGCCGGGATCAGGGTCACTGTCGATCCGGCTGCCCAGCTTGTCGGCCCACAGACCGGCTCAACGTATGAAGGGCTCCCGGTCCGTGAGCCCGGCCCCAAGCAAGTGCCGGCGGTTCGGACCGAATATCACCCCTCTTCGATGACTGGGAGCCGAGATTCCGAGGAAGTCATCGCCCGGGCGCTGGGCGAACTGGACAAACCGATGTTGCTGGAAGGGGAAGCTGGAACCGGGAAGAACACGGCCGTTTTGACGCTGGCTGGGCGGACGAACCGCCCAGTCACGCGAATGAACTTCGGGGCGGATACGACTATTTTCGATCTCATCGGCGAGAAGGACCTCGTCGGTGGGGACACCGTCTATGTCTTGGGCGAACTGGCGAAGGCGGCGCTGTTCGGCTGGATTTTCGTCGCCGACGAGATCAACATGGCCGAGGGGGACATTACCTCTCACCTCCACGCCATCTGCGAGGAAGTCGGCCGACGGCGGCTCACACTCCGGGGGACTGGTCGGACGTTGACGGATCTCCCGCCGGAGGTTGCCTGGGACCCGGAGACACATCTCGGGCGATATATTCACCCAGCCTTTCGGTTCGTGGGGACTGCAAATCCACTCTCGTATGCGGGGACGAGCGAGATGAACGACGCGTTTCGCTCCCGGTTTGTCGTCTTGCCGGTCGAGTATCTCCCACCCGAGGAGGAGGCCGATTTGTTGGTCGAAGAGACCGGTGTCAGTCCCGAAACCGCACGACGGTTGACGAACGTGGCCGAACAGCTCAGGGAAGCCCACCGCCGCGACGAACTTGAAACCCCGATCAGTCACCGGGAACTGCTCAAGGTGATCGAAATGGCGGGCCCCAACCAAGAGTTTATGCCCATTGCGGAAGCCGCCCAGCTCGTGTTAGTCGGCCACGCCACGCTCAAACTCGACAAGGCGACGATTCGGGATACCATCACGGCCGAACTCTGAGATGCGCCTGACCAGCGACACTGACAGGGAGGCTGTTTCGGCCCATCTCGAAGCCGCTGCCCCGGACCTGCGAACCAGCGAGGCGCGTGCTGATCGCCTTCAGCGGGACGCTCGAATCAGGACCGGCCAGTGGGATCTGGTGGTACAGGTCGAAACGGCCCATCGCCCTGCCACGATCGAACGCGGGCAAGACGGTCCGATTGTCACACTCTCAGGGGACCCAGTTGGGCAGCCGGTGACAGCCTATTCCGATCGAGAATGGGGACTGCTGGTCCAGCGTGTCAGACTCCTCCACGAGGTGATCCATCTCGAATTCACGGATTTCGCCGATGTGCACGCTCGACTCCAGGACATTGAAAACGGCCATGGACCTGTCGCTGGGGCTCTCTGGAACGCAGTCGAGGATGCTGCAATCGAGGCGACGATCAGGGACCAGTGGCCGAATTTCGGCGACTGGTTTCGACAGGTCAGAACGAACCTGCTGTACACCGCTGGGCCGGGCATCGCTGACCCGGATGGCGGACTTGTGTACCCGTTGGCCCAGGCTGCGGTGCTTGCATTGATGGACGGGACGGTTATCGAACCGGGCCCCCTCCAATGGCTGCGTGATTCGACCGAGGAGTCTCACCATTTCCACACGTCTGCCGACCGCGACCGGTTCGAAGCCGACGTGTTGCCACCGGTTCGGAAGACGAAACAGGCACTACACGGCGTCACAAATCCGGTCGAACGCAACCGGCTGGCTTTCGAGTGTTTCCAGGCCATTACTTCGGCGATACAGGATGCCGATGCCGATGGTCGGGGGCAGGTCGCCGCCTGGAGTGGTGATTGCTGGGGCATGCCGGATGACACCGGCCACGATATCGAACCAGGTCGGTTCGATCCTCTCCCGGCCGTCGAAATCAGGCAAACACGATCTGAACCGCTTGACCACGGCCACGCGATACCCCAGTCAGCCACTTCTACTGAACCTGATCGCAAAACCCAACCCGTTTCGTCCGACCAGTCATCGGAGTCAAAACCGGCTGACCCCACAGACGAAGACACCCAACACCAACTCGCCGATGACCTCGCCGCCGAGATCGAAGCCAAGCGCCGGGACGGCGAAACCCTCGACGAGCGGACCGAGACGCTTGAAACGCTCCAGGCGGCGGTTTCGGCCACCGAGACCGAACTTGAAAGTGAGGGCGTCGTGATCCCAGAAGACGATCCGGCTCCTCACACTCCGACCGAAGCCGCAGCCAAGGCGGACGGGGCCCGACTTGCACGGGTCCTTCGGAACCGCTTTCAGAAGGAGCGAAAACGCTCCATTCAGCGGAATCAACGTCGGGGGCGGCTGGACCCGGCCGCGCTTCACCGGACAGCGACGGGGGACACACGGGTGAAACAGCGACGGGAGCAACCGGACGAGACCGAGCATCACTGTTTGTTCGTTCTGGACCGGTCCGGTAGCATGCGAAAACACGTCCGGGTGGCCGAACAGGCGATGGGGATGCTCGCGGTTGCGCTCGAGGCGGTCGATGTGGATGTCTCCGTGCTGGAACTGTTGGATAAGGAGGTGCGACTGGCAAAGCCGGTCGATCGGGACGTCGATCGAGCCACAGGCCGACTGTACCACGGTGACGTCGGAGGGGGAACGCCACTGACGGATACCTTGCATATCGCTCGGGAGTACCTCAAACGAGCCTCGGGAACGCGGTTCGTGATCGTCGTCACCGATGGCCGGCCGTCAGATCCGGATCGCTACCGGGAAGCACTGAAACGGTTCACGGTGCCGGTCCTTGGTGTCAACCTCACGACCGAAGAGGCTGCTGGGGAAAGCGAGTTCCACCGGCAAGTAACCGTGGCCCCGGAAACCGAATCGCTCAGGCGGGCCCTTCGCCAGCTCGTCCAGGAGGTGTTGTTCGAATGAACCGCCCGGTGTATGACTGTCCGGTCTGTCACACGCGCCAGCCAGTCCGAGACGTCGATCAGGAAGACCCGCCGAGCTATTTGGGCAATACCCAATGTCAGGGTGCTTATGGGGGCTGTCTCAGATCGACTCGGCTGGAATTGGTGCCGGAGGCCTTGTGGGAGCCCGGCCAATGGGACCTGTTCTGTCCCCGGTGTGGCTACGAAACGGTCGCCTGGGGGGAGATGGGTTTCGGGCCAACCCACCGCTGGGCTTGTCCGGACTGTCAGAGTCGGATGCTCGTTGAATCGGTCGAGAACAGGGCTGAAGAGATCTCCTGAACAGGGTCCCGTGCTCCCTCACACCCCCCGAAGAGCCATATCCGGCCTCTCCGTGAAGGATTACATGACACAGGAGCTGGCCCTACCAGCCAGAAAGGCGATTCACGAGCAGGCTACTGCGTTTCTGTCCGAGGAGGGGATGCGAGTCGAACACGTTGCAGCCCGTGAGGAACTCGCTGCGGCCGGTGCGGAGGTCGAGGGAGCGATGGTCCGCGTGTCACCGGCCCTGATCGACGACGCGATTGATCAGGCCCCGGAGTCGTTTGACTGGCGCGCCCGCGATCCGGAAAAGAGCGTCAGGGTCGGGACCGGGGACCCGGTTATCGCACCGACTCGTGGCCCCAGATACGTCAAACGGCCCGGTGAACCACGCCATCGAGCCACGATGGCAGATTTCGATCAGCTCGTGAAACTGGCCCATCAGGAGTCGGCCATTGATGTGGTCGGGTACGATCTCTGTAGTCCGAAGGGGTACTCCCTTCCGGGGAATCCTGGGGGATTCGACCAGGCAGCCACCGGCCACGAACTCCTGGCACGGCTTTTTTCCGGCACGGACAAACCGATCGTTGGGTCTGCTCGGAGCGGCGACGAAGCCGCCGCGTCCCTTGAAATGGCCCGAACTGCCTTTGACGAACCGCACTTGGAGGCCCCAACGGTCATGGGTATCCTTCATGTCCGCTCACCGCTGGTCTTGAACAAGCCAATGGTCGATGGCTTGCTACAGTTCGCTCGGGCCGGCCAACCCCTTGCCGTCTCCTCAGGAGCCATCCCAGGGGCGTCGGCCCCGCATTCGCTTGCCGAAGCTGCGGTGCAGGTCACTGCGGAGGCCCTTTTTGGCGCTGTGTTCGTTCAAGTGATCAATCCTGGCACGCCGGTGATTTTCGGCCGCTCAGCAACTATCTATGACCGGGCGGCCGGGGCAGTCTCGGCCGGGATTCCTGGCTCGTCGTTACAAGACGTGATCGTCGAAATGGCCGATTTTTACGACCTGCCGTCGCGGGGCAGTGGTGGCGCCACCGATGCGAAGGCCATCGACGAGCAGAGCGGGGCCGAGTCAATGCACCACCTCAGTGCTGCGATAGACTCCGGGGCCGACCTGCTGTTGAACGCGACTGGCGGGTTAGACACCTATGCGAGTGTCTCCCCGGAAAAGACCGTCCTCGACTCCGAGCGCATTCGCACACTTCAGCAGGCAGAAACCGAAGCGACCGCACTTGCCACGAATCTCAAATTGGAGCCGTCCCTGGACCAGCTTCGAGAGGCGGAACCTGGGGCGGCGTTTTTCGATGAACGTGATCCGGAAATGCTTCCCGATGCCCCCGTTTTTGAAAATACGACCGATATCCGCGGCAGCCATGAAACCTGGCACACAGCCGGCAACGTAACAGTGACCGAGCTGGCGACCAGCCGGGTCGAATTTCTGCTCGCCGAATACGAACAGCCACCCATCGATACGGCAGTCGCTCAGGCGTTGTTCGAACATATCGAGGAGTACTCTGCAGATTAGCCATCTGCTTTGATGGCAGACTCCACCGCATCCAGGACGTTCCGTGACTCGACGACTGTCGCCTGTTCCCGCAGCGAATCATACAGCTCTCGACCACGGACGCCGGCGTAATTCCGGTCCTCGATGGGCCGGTCCTCGATGAGGACAACCTGCTCGGCGTGCGCGGCGGCCCGGAGGTTGGGAAGATTCCCGTTCCCGATTGCCAGGTCGGCAACGACTGTGACTGCCGCGTCTTCGACTTGATCGACCACCCGATCGGCTGTGGCCTCATCGATCGGCGCGTAGGGTTCGAGCGTCACCGTATTCACCCCCAACATGCGAGCGGTATCGATGTCGGCGTCACCCTCGTTGAGGGCACCTGTCGACACCCGGTACCCACTTGCCGCGAGGAGATAGAGCAATCTGGCCGCCGAGCCACCCCCACCGATCACGTGAACGTGTGGCCCGGTTCGGTCACGAGCCCCATCCGGCAGCGCCATCACGTAGACCGAGCCGGTCACCGGGTTGTTCGTGACCACCGCGTCGGTGCCGAAAGCCGACTCGAGGTTCGATTCGGTCAACACCTCTGGTGGCGAGCCGAGTGCAGTACGCTTCCCGTCTGAAAGCAGGAGCAATCGATCACAGTAATGGGCTGCGAGGTTGAGGTCATGGATCGGTGCCATGACCGATTTGCCCTCCTCGACCAACGATTTGACCAGTTCCAGGGTTCGGATCTGGTGGTTGATGTCCAGGCTTGCTGTCGGTTCGTCGAGGAGCAGTACCGGGGTATCCTGGGCCAGCGCGCGGGCGAGTAGGACTCGTTGTCGCTCACCGCCACTCACCTCCTGAATATCTCGATCCGCAAGCTCGGCGATTTGGGTCCGTTCGAGTGCCTGCTCGACGATGTCCCCGTCGTCGGCGACGTTTACGCTGACTCGCCGGCGGTATGGGGTCCGCCCCATCTCGACCACTTCGCGAACGTCAAAATCGAACGCGAGCGTGGTTTGCTGGGGGACGACGGCCACCAGTCGGCTACTCGCTTTCGAAGGCAATGCGGTTACGTCGTGCCCATCGACCAACACGGAGCCGCGACTCGGATTCAAGACGCCGCTGATAGTGCGCAATAACGTGGTTTTTCCGGCGCCGTTCGGCCCGATCACGCCCAGAAACTCGCCACGTTCGACGTCAACTGAAACCGAATCGAGTGCTTGGACGGTTCCCAGCGTCACCGAGACATCCGAGACATCCACGATTGGGCGTTCCGGGTCGCCGGCAGAGAGGTCTCGTTCTGCCGTGCCGGTCACTCCTTCGAGGACGTCGTTCAATCGTGAATTCATAGGGCATGCACCTCCCGACGCCTGAGCAGGAAGAGGAAAAAGGGCGCTCCAAGGGCCGCGGTAACGATTCCGACCGGGATCTCTCCAGCCCAGGTTCGGGCGACCGTATCGGTCATGACGAGGAAGGCTGCTCCCGCGAGGGCACTCGTCGGAAGCAAGATTCGGTGGTCCGGGCCCACGACCAACCGCATCATGTGGGGAACGATCAGCCCGACGAAGCCGATGACACCCGACACGGCGACTGCTGCAGCCGTAATCAGACTCGAAACCCCCAGGAGGATTCGTTTCGTCCGCTCGACTTCGATTCCGAGGGTTTCTGCATCTTCCTCGCCCAGGAGGAGCACATTGAGATCACGGCTATACCACGCCAGGATCACAAACAGGGCTGGGATGAAGAGGAAGGCGAACCTGACCTCGTCCCAGGTCGCGTTGTGCAGGTGGCCCATGAGCCAATATACAGCCTGTTCGAGGCTCTGGCCTCCCATTGTGAGCATGAAGGAGATGACGGCCCCGAGAAACGTCTGGACGGCAACGCCTGCGAGAAGGAGGGTCGCGACTGGTGTTCGTCCGTTTTCCGTCGCAATGAGGTAGACGCCAAAAGCAGCGATCAGGCCGGTTATAAAGGCCGCCGCCCGGAGCCCGACCGGGACTGGAAGGACGATTGCGGCGACTGCACCGACTGCTGCGCCCGTGGAAACGCCGATGATCGACGGGTCGGCCATTGGATTCCGGAAAAAGCCCTGCATAACTGCACCGGCGACAGCGAGGGCAAAGCCCACCAGAGCCCCGAGGACGATTCTGGGCATCCGGACTGTCCACACGATGGTATTCGTCGTCTCCGATACCGCGAACTGAAAGACCTCGGTGAACCCCAACTCCGGGAGCGGAAATCCGGCCAGCGGGCCAGCAGAGAGTGTGACTGACGTCGGGATTGCTACCTGATTGAGCAGGACTTTGAGCACGTCAGGCGGCGCGATCGAAACGGGTCCGATCCCGGCACTCACGGTGACGGTACCGAAGAGGAGGAAAAAGAGGACAGCACTCCAGGTGAGCGTCCGGGTTCGGAGCTCCATGTGTGTGCAACTCAGTTTGGACAAGTAAAGAATCTGTTGAACTATTGAGGTTCGTGTTCAGCGGTTCTGTTCGAACCAGTCGACGGCGTACTCGATGAGGGTGCGTTGGTCCACGAGTCGGACGTCTGTTGCACCGACCTGGCCCCTTGTACTCCCCACGTCTGCCTCGAAATCGGCACCCAACATTGCAAAATCCTCGACCTCGAGTTCGATATCGCGGTACTCGACCTCGACACGCTCTCCCCCCTGCCGGATCGGTGCATGACGCGTTCGCTCCGCGGTCTTGACGGTTGCCAGATACTCCGCCAGGTGGATCGATGTGTTCGTTTCGTGGGTCGTGCCAAGCAGGAGGACGCTCCCGTCGAGTTCGTAGATGGCTCCGAGTGGCGAGTCCGGGCCCAAGCCGTAATCCAGCGGGTGATTACCTACGATTTCTGTCGCGTTTGCACCGGTTGCGGCAAACGAATAGATCGGATGCTCGCTTCGAATGACTCCGGGATAGCTCCGGAACGTTTCCGGAATTCTGCCGACGTCCCGGGTCGGGGTTCGCTCCGGATCGAACGCTGGGCGGGTTTCTCGCACGGTCTCGACCCAGTCATCAGGAATTGGCGGGTTTTCCCACTCTGCCGGATCAGTGTACTGCCCGGAATGTGTGGGCATGATGAGTGTGCCTTCCGGTGTCACCACGTCCAATAGAGCTTCGACAACGGTTTGGGCGCCTCCACTCACCCACCCGATGGCACTCAGTGAGGCATGGACGAGCAGGGTCTCCCCGCCGGTGACACCCATTTCACGGAGATCGGCTTCGATATTCGCCATCGTGACCGGTTCGTCCACCCGGTCGATGGCATCGGTTTCGCCCATATCAGTTTCGGGGACCGCGGGCAGCCTAACACTTTCCCCTACTCAGTGAGCAGTTGGCGCAACACGTAGTGGAGAATGCCGCCGTGTTCGACGTAGTCGACCCCAGCAGGGGTGCCAACTTGTGCGGTTATCGGGAATGTGGTCGTCGAACCGTTTTCGTGGGTCGCCCGTACCGACAGTTCCGCGTTGACATCGAGGCCATCCGCAAGTCCGGTGATGGTGTACTGCTCTGTTCCGTCGAGTCCCAGTGACTCCCAGGAATCGCCGGGCTGGAACTGGAGCGGAAGGACACCCATCCCGATGAGATTGTCCCGGTAGATACGTTCGTAACTTTCCGCGATGGTGGCACGGATGCCGAGCAGGTCGGTGCCCTTCGCCGCCCAATCACGACTCGATCCGGTGCCGAACTCCACACCCGCCATGACGACGAGGGGGGTGTCTGCCTCACGATACCGTTCACTGGCTTCGAAGACGGTGGTCTCCTCCTCGGTCGGGTGATGGATGGTATAGCCCCCCTCCGTGTCGTCCAGCATCACGTTTTCGATGCGGACGTTTGCGAAGGTCCCGCGCATCATCACTTCGTGATTACCTCGCCGCGATCCATAGGTGTTGAAATCGGCCGGCTCGACACCGTGGTCCATGAGCCACTGGCCAGCCGGAAGGTCGGGTCCGAACGGCCCGGCCGGACTGATGTGATCGGTCGTGACCGTATCGCCCAGGGTCATGAGACACCTGGCGTCCTCGATATTCTGGACGCCTGGTTTTTCCAGTGGGAAATCCTTGAAGAAGGGTGGCTCGCGAATGTACGTGGACTCATCGTCCCATTCGTAGACGTCTCCAGTCGGCGCGTCCAGTGCCTCCCAGTGGTCGTCCCCCTCGTAGACCGAGTCGTACTTCTCCTCGAACATCTCCGAATGGACGCTGTCATGGACCACGTCCAGGATCTCGTCACTCCCCGGCCAGATGTCTTCCAGGTAGACCGGTTCACCGTTGTCGCCGTAGCCGATCGGGTCCGATTCCAGGTCGATGTCGACCCGCCCAGCGAGCCCATATGCCACGACGAGCGGTGGGCTACCGAGGTAGTTCGCCCGAACTTTCGGGTGAATCCTCGCCTCGAAGTTCCGGTTCCCGGACAGCACACTGCTCGTCCAGAGGTCCTGCTCGTCGATGGCCGCTTCGACGGGGTCAGGAAGCGGGCCTGCGTTTCCGATACACGTCGTACAGCCGTAGCCAACCACGTGATACCCGAGTTCTTTCAGGTCTTCAAGGAGACCCGACTCTTCGAGATACTCGGTCACGACACGACTTCCTGGTGCGAGGCTGGTCTTGACGTGGGGTGGGACGTCAAGGCCTGCTTTTACAGCGTTCCGGGCCAGGAGCCCGGCTGCGACCATGACAGAGGGGTTCGAGGTGTTCGTACAGGAGGTGATCGCTGAGACAACCACGCTCCCGTGACCGATCTCGGTGGATCGACCATCAGGCATTTCGATCTCGTGGGACTCGGCAAGTCCGCCGACCTCATCATCGACGGCTGCTCCAGCCAGCCATTTTTCGTAGGCACTTTCGGGCGCTCCCTCAGCGCCAACCTCGTCAGCAAGCAACTCTCGGAAGTCGGTGTCCATGTCGCCCATCGGGATCCGGTCCTGCGGTTCGGTCGGGCCGGCGAGGCTGGGTTCGACGCCGCCGAGGTCGACCTCTACGGTCTCCGTGTAGTCTGGGTTCTGTTCCCCGAAGAGCCCCTGTTCCTTGAGATACGCTTCGACAAGATCGATGTGATCCTGGTCGCGCCCGGTTAACTCGAGGTAATCGAGTGTTGCGTCGTCGACCGGGAACATGGAGATGGTTGAGCCCTGTTCGGGGGCCATGTTCGCGATCGTCGCGCGGTCGGCCACGGCAAGGGTCGAGACGCCAGGTCCAAAGAACTCGACAAAGCGGTCGACAACCCCGACCTCGCGAAGGTGCTCGGTGATGGTGAGCACGAGATCTGTCGCGGTTGCCCCTTCGGGGAGTTCGCCGGTGAGCCGAACACCGACGACCTCCGGTAATTTCATTGTGACTGGTTGGCCGAGCAACGCGGCTTCGGCTTCGATCCCGCCGACACCCCAGCCGAGCACCCCAATTCCACCGATCATCGGCGTGTGGCTGTCTGTACCGACGAGGGTATCCGGAAGGAGCCAGTTCTCGCCGTCGATTTGACGGTCGTGAACGACCTGTCCGAGGTGCTCCAGATTCACCTGGTGGACGATCCCAGTTCCCGGGGGGACGACGCTGAAGTCGTCAAAGGCCTGCTGGGCCCATTTGAGTGCACGGTAGCGCTCCCCGTTTCGTTCGTACTCGAGTTCGACGTTCTTCTCGTAGGCCGAATCCGACCCGTAAAAGTCGACCTGCACACTGTGGTCGATGACGAGGTCGGCCGGGATTTCCGGCTCGACGATGGTCGGGTCACGGTCTTTCCGGGCCGCTGCCGAGCGGAGTGCCGCCAGGTCCACGACTGCCGGGACGCCAGTCAGATCCTGGAGAACGACTCGGGAGGGAGTGAACGGAACTTCCGCATCTGGAACCGTCGGTTCCCAGCTCGCTGCGTTCCGGACATCCGTTTCGGTGATGCTCTCCCCGTCAGCCTGCCGGAGGACCGATTCGAGAAGGAGGCGAATACTTACGGGGAGCGAGTCGAGATCACAGAGTCCCTCGTCTTCGAGAACGGTGAGGTCGGCGATCCGATACGACTCCCCGTCGTGTTCGAATTCGCGGAGTGCCCCAAAAGGGCCGGTATCCTGCATGGGCCGGCGTATGTGATGGGCGGACTTGAATGGTTAGCCTCCGTCACTATTGCCCAGCGCCGGGCCGCTTGTCGACCGGCTAAGAGAAACCGCGGCAATTTATACCGCCCACCGACGAATATCGACGCATGCAAACGGTTCTCGTTACCGGTGCACGTGGGCAGATTGGCTCCGAACTTATCCCGGCCCTCCAGGAACGGTCGGAGGTCGAAACCGTCGTCGCGACGGATATCGAAGAACCCGAAGCCGAATCAGGTCCGACTGAAAAAATAGACGTCAGGGACAAGGAGGCGTTTGCAACTGCACTCGAGGAATACGATGTCGACACCGTGTTTCACTTGGCAGCGATCCTCTCTGCGAAGGGGGAGAACCACCCACAACTCGCATTCGAGGTCAACATCGAGGGATTCCACAACGTCCTGGAGGCTGGCCGCCAGCACGGATTGGAACGGCTGGTCGTTCCCAGTTCGATCGCGGTCTTCGGCCCGGAGACGCCGACAGATCCGGGTGAAATGACGACATTGGCCCCTCGGACGATTTACGGGATTTCAAAGGTCTTCGGCGAGCATATGGGAAACTACTACAACTGGAACTTTGGCCTGGACGTCCGAGGTGTTCGGCTCCCCGGGATCATTAGCCACAAAACGCTGCCCGGAGGTGGGACCACTGATTACGCCGTCGAGGCGTTTTACGACGCGATCGAGAACGGTGAATACGACTACTTCGTCCGGGACGATACCGAACTGCCGATGATGTACATGGCTGATGCGATCGACGCCCTCATCGGAATTGCGACCGCCCCACGGGATTCGCTCGAGTACCCCTGTTCCTACAATGTTGGGGCATTGAGTTTCACGCCGAAAGAACTGACCGCCGCAATTCAAGAGCATCGCCCGGATTTCGAGGCCCATTACGAACCGGACGAGCGCCAGGAGATCGCGGACTCCTGGCCGGACGACATCGACGACTCGGCCGCTCGCGAGGACTGGGGGTGGGAGCATACCTATGACTTGGAATCGATGACCGCTGATATGCTCGAGCACCTCGAGGAAAAACTCGGCTAAGGAGTTAAATCAGATCGAGATCTCGACCGACTTCTTCGTACACCCGAAGCGCTTCGTCGATGTCTGCTTCCGTGTGGCCGGCACTCAACTGATTTCGGATCCGGGCCTCGCCCCGCGGGACCATTGGGAAGACGATCGGCAGGGCGAAGATACCGTTCTCGAACAGCCGGTTGCCGAGTTCCTTGGCCTTGTTGCTGTCTCCGACCATGGCGGGCACGATCGGCGTTTCGCTGCGACCCGTATCCCAGCCCATCGACTCCATCTCGCTTACGAAGTACTCCCGGTTCTCCCAGAGTTTTTCGACTCGGTCGGGTTCGTTCTCGATAATTTCGAGGGCCTTCATGTTCGCCGCGGCGATCGCGGGCGGATAGCCGGCACTTAGGAGCCAAGTTCGGGCGGTGTTATAGGCGTAATTGATAACTTCCTCGTCGCCCGCGAGCATCCCGCCAAAGCCGCCAGCGGCCTTCGAAAACGTGCCCATCTGGAAGTCGATCCGGTCCTCGAGACCGAACTCGCTCGCGATTCCGTGACCGCCGCCCAGGACACCTTCGCCGTGGGCGTCATCGACGTAGGTCATTGCGCCATACTCATCGGCCAAGTCTTGGATCTCGTCCATCGGGGCGATGTCCCCGTCCATGGAGAACACGCCATCGGTGACCACGATCATCCGCTTGTAGTCCTCGTGAACCGACTCGAGGGTCTCTTCCAGACTGGTCATGTCCGTGTGGTCATAAACCTTCACGTCCGCCGGAGAGAGGCGGACGCCGTCGATGATACTGCCGTGATTCAACTTGTCGGAAAGATAGACGTCACCGTCTTCGAGCAATTGGGGGAGTACGCCCGCGTTGACCGAAAATCCCGTCTGGAAGGAGACCCCTGCTTCCGTATCTTTGAAGTCGGCGATGGCCTGGTTCAACTCTTCTTGGACTTCCATGTAGCCAGCGATGGACCAGTCCGACCCCGCACCCATTCCGAACTCGTCGATTGCATCTTGGGCGGCCGCCTTGACACGCGGATCGTTCGCCAGATCGAGATAATTGTTCGCCGCGAGGAGGATCGCCTCTTTCCCCTCGACTTTCACGTTTGGTTTCGACGGTGTCTGGAGGGTCCGGAGGTCCCAGGTCTCTCCCCGTTCCTCCATCTCGGCGACTTTCTCCGCCAGATACTGTGTCTTTTCCGTCATGTGTTCTGAACAGAGGACCCCCGGTAACAAAAGCGTGCCCGAGAGACCATGTCACACTCAATGAAGGGTGTCTTCCCGCTCGGCCACATCGGCCGCGAACAGGGCATATCCGACCTCCGCCACTGAATACTCACTCTCGGCGGCGAGTTCCCGGATCGGTTCGATCATGGTGACGTAGTCACCCGCGTCAAAGGTTTCCTTTCGGCCGTCAAGGAGATCGAGTCTGTCGAGGCTGGCCCAGACTCGGGTATCGACGACCGCGTGACGGCCCGGATCGAAAGCGGTGAGCACTGCAGAGGCTGTCGGCGCCTTGAATCCGCTGAGTCCGGAAAGGAGCTGTATTTTCGAGAAGTCACCGTCGACCCGACGGACGTTCTCGGTCACTTTCCGGCATCGGTCTCGGGGGTTCTTCTTCACGTGGTAGGCACTCCGAGTCGAGGTCTCGTAGGCGAGTTCGTACAACTGCTCGCGATCGAGAAGGCCCTGCTCACGATAGGTTTCTCCGAGTGCGTCGAGCCGTTCAGGAAGGACCCCCTGGGTCTGTTCGTACCGAGCCAGATGGGTCCCAATAGGGAAGTCCATGAATGACGGATAGTGGGCCGAGACTCGTGTACGTGACGGCTCCGGTAGAAACGAACATTGAGGGGAATTCACCGCCTCCTTGAACTACTGGTCGAATCAAGTCTGGCAGCGGTCCGACGACTGCTCTCGACGGCAATCGAGGAGGCCTTGCAGGACGACGACCTCCGGGAGCGGTTGGAATTCGCCGGAATCCTCGGACGAGGAGCAATCGAAAAAACACGAGAGAATTGAGCGGGTAGAACAATCCTTTTGACTCTCAATAGCGAAGCCAGGGTACATGGCACTCAGCGACGACATCCGGGACGCACTATCGGAGGTCTACGATCCGGAGATCCCGGTAAATATCGTCGACCTCGGCCTGGTCTACTCGATCGAGGTCGATGAAGAGACCGGTTCGGCGCACATCGATATGACCTTGACGAGTATGGGGTGTCCGATCGCGGATAGTATCAAACGAAACGTCACCGTGGCCGCCGAGGCCGTTGAAGGCGTCTCTGACGTCGACGTCGAACTGGTCTGGGAGCCACCCTGGTCCCCGGAGAACGCGACCGAGTCCGGGAAGGCAAAACTCGAATCGATGGGGATCCGAGTGCCGAATTACGATGACGACGGGGAGGAGGCTGCCGGCCCAGAGACACCGTTCTGAGTGCAGCACACCGCTTGGCTGAAAGTTTGAGTATCGTGGCGTTTTCGACGATTAGTCGTGACAGTCGCCATTACAGTCGTCGTGGCCGTGCCCGTGGCCCTCTCCCTCGTGATGGGCATGTCCGTGGTCATGCTCATCGTCTTCATGGCCGTGTCCGTGCCCACCATCTCCATGGTCGTGATCATGCCCACCGTCGTGTCCATGTCCATGATCGTGGCCATGGACGTCGGCCGGATCAACTTCGGTCAACGCGTCTTCGCGCCACTGGTCAAGTGCATCCGCCACGCTTCCCTCGGCTCCCCGATACACGGTGATACCCGCTTTCTGCAATCGGGAGACTGCGCCGCGCCCGATGTCACCAGCGATGACGACGTCAGCATCCGCCTCGGTGATAGTAACTGGTGGTGGACTCGCGTTCCGGCCGCGTCCCCCGGTGTGCTCAAGGAAATCGGTTTCGTCCGTGTCCGTATCGTACAGGGTGAAACCGTCGGTTCGACCGAAGTGCGATGAAACCGAGGCCGCTTTTGTCCCTTCGGCCGACGTGGGAAGTGCAACAAGCATCCGCTGACACTACGGTGGGGGCTGTTGTCAACGTTTCCTCATCGATATGCCACCTGTAATCATTATGGGGTCGTTTCAGTCGAACCAAGGACTCCTATATCGTCGTGTTGTAGGTTCGGTCAATGGCCGTGGGAGTGCTCGTCTGTGGTGGCGGATCGACCCGGTTTGGGACCGAGGACAAGGTCTGTGCGGAACTGGCCGGCCGGCCACTGGTTCGACACGTCGCTGACCGGATCACCCCTGTCATCGACGAACTCGTCGTCAACTGTCGAGACTCGCAAGTCGAGTGTTTGACCGAAACCCTGTCCGACTATCCCCTCCCGGTGACGTTCGCCTGTGACGAGCGTGAGGATGCCGGGCCGCTGCAGGGCATCGAACGCGGACTCAGTGCTGCCGATACAGAACTGGCGGTCGTCTTGGCCTGTGATATGCCGTTTGTTGATCCTGCGTTCATCCAGACCCTTTTCGACCAGGTTCAGGACCATCAGGTGGCTATTCCCCGCCACGGTGAGGGGAACTGGTATCAGCCACTTCAAGCGGTCTATCGGGTCGATCCGATGCTGACGGCAATCAACGATGCACTGGAGGCCGGTGCAGAACGCCCGATCAAACCGGCTCTTGCTCTCGATTCGGTAACTCTCGAGGGCGAGGACCTGTGGGCGAACGCAGACGAACACACCTTCTTCAACGTGAATACCCAAGCCGATCTCGAAACTGCCGAAGCGATACTCGGAAACGAGCAGGGCTAACCACAGTATTTTGGGAATCGAACCGGACACTGTTATGAGTAGTCTCGAGTTAAAGTAGCCAGTCTTATGACTGAGTACAATCTACGTAATTGTTGAATGAGGGATTACGGAGGAGTGTCGGATTTACGGGGTGAAATCCGGTGAGGCCGCGCGAACAACCGCCAAACGAGGAGGAACGAATGTTGCGGGTCGTCATTCGGCTCGAACCTGAGGGAAACTGTCCGATGCTCCAGTTCGACGTTCAGCCCGAACAAATCGAGGCGCAATTGGCCGGCGATACGTGTCTCTGCAAAGCCATTGTCAACCGAAGCGAAACCGTCATCGAGCACACCCAACAAACTCTCGAAGACGACTGTGCCTGTACCGTTTTCCACGAACATGCCTGTATCGCGGATATTACGAGCGTCGACGAACACGGTATCACGATCACGACCCATGTCCCCGACCGGTCCGTCGTGGAGGAAATTGTTGACGATCTGCGAGAAGTCGGTAATACAATCGAGCTAATGGAAATCACGTCCAACAATGACGGCGAAATGACAGACCGGGTCGAACGAGTCGACCTGTCGGATCTCACGGAAAAACAGCGGTCAGCCGTTAAATTGGCGATCGAGGAGGGATACTACAAACGGCCCCGAGAGACCACCCTTGAGGTGATGGCCGCCCACCTTGACATTTCCCAACAGGCACTCTCACAGCGTCTTGGGGTTGTCGAGGAGAAACTCATCGGGCAACTGTTTCAGTGTCCGTAAACTACTCTAACCGACTTCGGTCACCTGTACCGAGTTCTATTGTTAATGGTGGGGCTTTGATGTGGACTCCCGGCACTCAGC
>NZ_JAZKRK010000034.1:0-19947 GCF_036626455.1 Halodesulfurarchaeum sp.
GTCCTACCGGACCTTGTAGGCGGGATCGTGAACCAGCTCCTCGGAATCGTCGGTCTCCAAACGGGCTCAGGCGCCGCAACAATTTCCGAAGCCCAGCCCTTCATCGAATCCCGTGGCAATCAACTCGGCCTGGGCGCCTGGAAGGCCTTCTTCTACGAGTACGGCGCCGCGTTCTACGTCGCCCTCGTCGGCGCCCTCTGGATGACGCTCCGACCGCACCTGCTCAGCTCGGACAACCGCCGGATCGGCCTGGCTGCTGCGATCCTCCTCATCGCCGCGCTCTTCGTCAGCTTCCCGGCATTGCCCGGTGCAATCGGCGGAATCGTGGGCTTCCCGGCTGACCTGACCGGCCTCGTGTTCATCTCACTGGCCATCGCTGCCGCACTGGTCTATGGCGAGTACCCGACCGAACACATCCTCCTGGTCGTCTGGTCCGCGTTCATGCTCTCCGCGGCACTGACCCAGATCCGCTTCAATTACTACCTCGTCGTTCCGGTCTCCATCCTGGCCGCCTACCTCGTCGGCCGGATCGTCGCCGTCGCCGGCATCAGGCTTGAAACCCTCACTCCAAATGCACTAGACTGGAGTCACGTGATGATCATCGCCACTGTCGTCCTGCTCCTCTTCGCACCCATGATCGCGCCGATCAGCTTCGCGAACCAGGACGGCCAACAAATCCCCATGCAAACCGCCATGGAAACCGGTGACCGGGCCGGACCTGGCTCCGTCACCGAATGGGAGGGAACCCTGAACTGGATGAGCGATAACACGCCCGAGGAAGGCAACTACGCCGGGGCTGGCAATGCGGACCAACTCGAATACTTCGGCACCTATGGCGTCCCAGAAGCGAGCGATTACGACTACCCCGAGGGCAGTTACGGCGTCATGAGCTGGTGGGACTACGGCCACTGGATCACGGTGCTTGGCGAACGCATCCCGAACGCCAACCCGTTCCAGCAACACGCCACCGAAGCCGCGAATTACCTCCTCGCACCTGACGAAGCAAGCGCCGCTGAAGCACTGGAAGCCACTGACGAGGATGACGCCGAAACCCGCTACGTCGCGGTCGACTACAAGATGGTCGACACCCAGGCCAAGTTCAGCGCGCCCACCGTCTTCTACGACGCCAACGACTCGCTCTCCTACAGCAACATGACCGACGGCCGCATTCTCGGGCCCAATGCGGGGGCCTACATGCAGCAGGGCTACCAGCCACCGATCACGACGCTCAAGACCCAGCGCTACTACGAGAGCCAGATGGTCCGGCTCTACCACTTCCACGGGAGTGCGGTCACCGCGGACACGGTCGTCGAGATCGAGACCCGCGAGTACGAGCAATACGAAGGGGCAGTCCCGACCTTCAACACCACGCGGCAGTTCCGGTCGTCCGAAGCGGCCCGCGAGTACGCGAACAACAACACCAACGCCTTCGTCGGCAGCGTGGCCGACTTCCCCCGCCAGGACGTCGAAGCCCTGGAGCACTACCGCCTCGTCAAGCTCTCCGGGGAGTCAAACGCCCCACGAAGAACGCTCGCGAACCTGGAGTTCCGCGAGGGCGAACTCCCGACCCACGTCAAACTCTTCGAGCGCGTTCCGGGCGCCACGATCCAGGGTGAGGGTCCGGCAAACACCACCGTCACCGCCACGGTCGAACTGAATACCACTGCGACCATCGGTGACGGCTCGTTCACCTACACCCAGCACGCAGAGACAGGCGAAGACGGCAGCTTCGAGATGACCCTGCCCTACGCCTCCAGCGACTACGACGAATGGGGACCAGCGGAGGGCTACACCAACGTCTCTGTCCAGGCCACAGGCCCCTACGAGTTCAGCACCCCGACGAACTTCAACCAGACCACGATGAATATCACGCAGCATAACGCCTCTGCCCACGTTCCCGAAGGGGCTGTCATCGGTGAGGACAAAGGCGCCATCGCCGTGACTCTCGAGGAGCAGCTGCTCGGCTCGTTGGGTGAGCAGGACACGAACGAGACGGTCGACGGGAACCAAACGAATACCACCAACACCACTGACACCACCAACGACACGACCACCAACACCACCGAGTCGACTGACGGGACAAGCGACACCCTCGAAGCAATCTCCGGTGGGGACCTGATCGTGGACACCGCCACTGCCCGAGCAGCCGAGTAATGGCCCTCCTCGACTGGCTCAAAGTCTATCTCAAGGGCTTCGCGATGGGAGCGGCAGACGCCGTCCCTGGAGTCTCTGGCGGCACCATCGCACTCATCGCAGGCATCTACGACCGACTGGTCGGGGCCATTGCTGCACTCAACCTCGAAGACAGCGTAGCACTCCTCAAAAACCTACTCAGACCGCATGACCCAGCCGCTCGCAAGTCAGCCCTGCGAAGTGCCAGCGGCATGGACCTCCCGTTCTTGATCGTCCTGGCAGTTGGGGTTGTCTCTGCCGCGCTCACTGCAGCCAACGTCATCGAATGGGCCGTGGGCGCTCACGCGGGCCCAACCTACGCCTTTTTCTTCGGGTTGATCGTCGCCTCGGTCATCGTCCTTCGCGGCGAACTCAGCCTCGGGTCCGCAGCCGGCTGGGCGGCTGCAGTGACCGGGTTCGTCCTGGCGTTTTACGTCAGTGGCCTCTCCAACGGCGGCATCGGCTCGAGCCCGCTCATCCTCTTTTTCGCCGGCATGATCGGCATCTCCGCGATGGTCCTCCCGGGAATCTCCGGCTCGCTCATCCTTCTCACACTCGGGCAGTACGAGACCATCATCACCGCAGTCCATGACCTCACGCAGGCAGTCTTTGCCCTCACCCTCGATGCAGCTATCGCACCGTTTCTCAGCCTCGCCATCTTCACGATTGGAGCACTCATCGGCATTCTCTCCTTCGCTCGGATCGTGGCCTGGGCCCTGGCAAACCACCGCCTGCAAACGATGACGTTCCTGGTGGCACTCATGGTCGGTGCGCTTCGGGCCCCCGCTGACCGGGTGATGGAAGCCACGCCAGAGTGGACCCCAGTCGTAACTGTGGTTTTGCTCGCGTGGGGGATTCTTGGTGCCATTGCTGTACTCGGACTTGATGCGTTCACCGAGGAAATCACGTACTAACTGAAACAAGACCCGTATCAGGTCCACGGCACCGTCACAATTCGGATGTCACCCGTTTCCGGATGTTCCTACCGTCGTTTGACGTGTGTCCCTTCAGCGCGACGGGACGAAAATCCGTTCGAGGAAAATGCTTTCACCAGGTCGTTCCCCGATGAATTTGCAGCGTGCATCGGATCTTTGTGATGGAGCACCCATGACGGAGAATGCCATCAGCAACGTTCCCGGTCACCACCGCAAAGCAATTACTGGCCACACACGAACAGGTATTCATGAGAGACGCCGAAGCGATTCGAGAGGAGCTCACCTCGCTCAAATCAGATCTCGAGGCAACGTATCCGATTCGAGAGCTCGGCCTCTTCGGCTCGTACGCCCGCGACGAACAGGGTCCCGAGAGTGATCTGGATATCCTGGTTACGTTCGACCGACCGGTGACACTTTTCGAACTCGTCCGTCTGGAAAACGAACTGTCACGTCATCTCGGCACGGACGTCGATCTCGTTACTCGCGAGTCACTCCGGCCACAGATTCGGTCACAGGTCGAGAAAGACGTCGTTTACGTATGAACGCCGCCCTCGATTATATCACGGACATCGATGAGGCCGCGCGGAAAATCGAGCAGTACACGGCAAATCTGGATTATGAGGACTTTGTCGATGACGAACTACGCGTCGACGCCGTCCTCCGAAATTTCGAGGTAATAGGCGAGGCTGCAAAGAACGTTCCAGCAGAGGTTCGAGACGAATACAAAGCGGTGCCGTGGGCGGAGATGGCGGGAATGCGGGACAAGTTGATCCACGGGTACTCGACCGTTGAGTTGGCTATTGTCTGGAAAACTGTCGAAGAAGAGATTCCAGAAGTAAAACGACAGATAGAATCCATCCGGGACGATCTCGAGAGGAAATAATACAGCGGCGTTGCTCCCCGAATCCAGAGAAAAGCCGGTTACGCAAAGCGTCCAAGAAACCCGGCGAATGTCGGGCAAAACCCACATCCATATATGGCTGACTGTATATTCAGTATGTAGCATCCGACAGACCGCCCAATCCATTTCTCACATCCATGAAACGACCCATACTCCTCGTCACAGCCCTTCTCGTCGTCGGCACGCTGCTCGCCCCGACCGTGGTACTGGCCGCTGAAGACCCCCGGTTCGAAACCGAAGTCCCCGAACCGACGGTCTCGCCCGGACAGACCACCCAGGTGGCAGTCGAGTTCACCAATACGGCCGAGGACATCGATGACGAAGTCGAGACGGCCACAGACGTCGAAGTGACGATGAAGGAGGGTGACACACCATTTGCGGTCCGCTCTGGCACCCATCGCCTTGGCACGCTCGCTGACGAGCAAGTGAAAACCGACCAGTTCACCATCCGCGTCCCGCAGAACATCGATCCGGGGACCTACCACATCCCGATCCAACTCGAGTACGTCTACGATGAGGACGAAGAGGAGTCGACGACCGTCTCCGCCGAGGTTCGGGTCGAGGACCGAGCCATGTTCAGTGTCCGCAACGTCGAAGCGGACCTGACCGTCGGAGAGACGGGGTCAGTCACGATGACCCTGGAGAACAACGGGACAGAAAATGCCACGGACGCCACCGTTTCCCTCCAATCCGAGACGGATAACGTGGTCTTCGGATCGAGTCCGAGTACCGTCGCCTATGTGGGCGAGTGGCAAGCAGATAAACAAAAAGAAATCACGGTCGACGCACGAGCCCCGGACACAGCTGATGCCGGGACCTACTCAATCGCCACGTCAGTGAACTACCAGGATACGGACGGCTACGCCCAGACGTCGATGCCGCTGACGGCTGGAGTCACCGTCCAACCCGAAATCGACCAGTTCTCGCTCAGTGATAGCACGCACTCCCTCCGTGTCGGCGAGGAAGGAACGCTTTCGATGACACTAACAAACGACGGGGCGGCGGTGACTGATACGGTCGTAGAACTCACGTCCACCGGGACGAACATCCACCCACTCGCCAACGAGTACGCGATCGGAGCGATGGACACCGGCGAATCGACAGCTGTCAGCTTTCCGATCGAGATTTCCGAGAGTGCAGAAGCAACCCCACAGCAGTTCTCGTTCTCGGTCTCCTATGAAGACAGCGAGGGAGACGATCGAGTCTCCGATCCGTTGAACGTCCAGGCCGACATCGAGCCGGACCGTGACCGCTTCGACGTAACCCCGGTAAACGTCACCGTCAGAGCGGGTTCGAGTGACACCATCACCGTCGAAGTCACCAACAACGGGGATTCGCCCGTCACGGACGTCAACGCGAAAATCTTCACCAACGACCCCCTTTCCAGTGGTGACGACGAGGCGTACATCGAATCCCTCGACCCAGGTGAAACGGACGAAATCACCTTCGGCGTCGCTGCGGCGGGCACAGCCAACGTGAAGACCTACCCGCTCTCACTCGACTTCCAGTACGACTCGAACGGGGATAGCAAACTCTCGAAGACCTACCAGGTCCCGATCGACGTGACTGAACCCGAGTCCAGTGGCCCATCGCCATACCTGCTCGGGGGCGTCATCGCCGTCCTGCTCGTCATCATCGGAGCCGTCCTCTACAGCAGACGGTAATCGATGGTCGATCACGAGGCACTCGTCGAACGCGTCTCGAAACTCATCGCGGACCACCCGCGACGAGTCGTGGCTGCGTTCCTCATCGTGACCCTCGTGATGGCCACGGGCATGGGCAACATCACGACCGAAACGGGGACCAGCCAGTTCTCCGAGGGCACGGACTCCGAGCAGGCCCTCAAAGACGTCGAACGCGAGTTCGGACAGCCATTCGCAGCCGATTCTGGCTCGACACAGGTCATCCAGACCGAACAGAACGTCCTGTCCAAATCCGCGATGCTCAGGATGTTACGGGCCCAAGAGCGGGTCACGGACCGGCCCAGTCTTCGGGTGACAGCCACACGGAGTTCCGCCCAGCAGGTCGCCCGGAACATCGATCCGACAGCTACCACCCTCGAGGCGCAGATCCGGACGATAGAGCGGGCGACGCCGAAAGAGATCGACGCTGCAGTCAAGCGGGCGGCTGGAGCACCTGGGTTTACCGGATCGTTGAGCCGCGATTTCAATCGAGAATCCGCCTCCGCGAGTGCGACGATCACCGTCATTACCCACGAAATCCCGACCGGACTCTCGGGCGGCGTGGGCACCAGTGGAACAAGTCCGCTCCAGTCGATTCAGACTGAAACGGAGCGGGTCATGAATTCGGGCACCGCCGATTTCCAGGTCTTTGGCACGGGAATCATCTCCGAGGAGTTCGCGAACGTGATTTTCGATTCACTCATCATCGTCCTCCCGGCCGCGATACTGCTCATCGTCATCTTTCTGATGTATGCCTACCGGGACCCGCTCGACCTCTTCCTCGGGATCTCCTCGCTCATGATGGCCGTCATCTGGACGATGGGCTTCATGGGCCTCGCGAATATCCCCTTCACCCAGATGTTGACGGCGGTCCCGCCCCTGCTGCTCGCGGTCGGGATCGACTTCGGCATCCACTCCATCAATCGCTATCGCGAGGAACGGGTGCAAGGGACAGACATCATTCAGTCGATGGGGAAAACGGTCGACCAGTTGCTCGTCGCCTTCTTCATCGTCACCGGCACGACGGTTATCGGCTTCTCCGCGAACGGCACGAGTTCCCTCCCCCCGATCCGTGACTTCGGCCTCATTGCGGCAGTCGGCATCCTCTTCACGTTCTTCATTTTCGGAATCTTCCTGCCAGCAGCCAAGGTCCTCTTCGACCAATACCGGGAGAAATACGCCATCCCCCATTGGGGCAGTAACCCGATCGGCCAAGAGGGGTCAATCATCGGTCAGTCCCTGTCCGGCGGCGTGCTGGTGGCGAAAAAGGCGCCTCGAATCTTCCTCGTGGTGATCCTCATCGTGTCGGTCCTCGCTGCGGGCTACGGCGCTGGCGTCTCGACGAGTTTCTCACAGGACGACTTCCTCCCCCCGGAGGATACCCCAGACTACCTTGATGACCTCCCGGAACCCTTCGCTCCCAACGAATACACGGTTACCTCGACCCTAAATTTCCTCGAGGACACCTTCGCGACTGACGCCCAGAGTTCGATCACGATGTACGTCACCGGCCAATTACGGGCTGATTATGCCCTCCAATCGATCCAGCGGGCGGGCACCGACCCACCCGGCTCGTTCGTCGAGGAAGACCGCATCGCCCAGTCCTCGAGTGTCATCGGCGTCATCGAAACCTACCGCGAGGAGGATCCGGAATTCGACGCCCTCGTGGCCCGCAACGATGTGAATGATGACGGCATTCCCGACGACAATCTGGAGGCGATCTACGACCGGCTCTTCGAATCGCCCTACGCGGGCCAGGCCAGCACCTATCTGACCGACGATTACCGCAGCGCCAAAGTCGTCTACGACATCGACAGCGAGGCCACCCAGTCCGAGGCCGCGGCTGATGCAAAAGTCCTCGCCGACCGGTATCGCCTGCCTGCCACCGCGACCGGACAAACCGTCGTCTTCCAGGACGTTTCGGACATCATCTTCGACTCCGCGGCGACGAGTCTGCTCTTTGCCCTGATCGGATCAGCGATCTTCCTCGTCTTCATCTACCGCTTGCTCGAAGGGAGCGGAACGCTGGGTATCGTCAATCTCATCCCGATCGTGGTCACGCTCACGCTCATCATGGGCACGATGCGGGCGATCAATATCCCCTTCAACGCGTTGACCGCCACGGTCCTGGCGATCGCGATCGGCCTGGGAACGGACTACTCCGCGCACATGACCCATCGGTTCGTCGACGAGTACGACGGATCGAACATCGACGCGGCCCTCGAAGAGACCGTCCTCGGAACGGGTGGCGCACTGACGGGCAGCATGCTCACCACCGCGGCCGGTGTGGGAGTCCTCGTGTTCGCGATCACCCCCATCCTCGGGCAGTTCGGGACGATCATGGCGATCGCCATCTTCTATTCGTATCTCACAGCCGTGCTGGTGACCCCATCGGCAGTCGTCGTCTGGAGTCGATTGGGTGGATTCGCGTTACCGTGAGGGGCAGAACGAGTAGGCTTAACAGTCCAAATACACATCCCACTATTTGGATTTACCGTCGAAAATGCGAATACTGACTAGAGATTTGTGGCGATGGCGTCTTGATTCCAGACACAGACGACACGTTCCATTCGCCCGTTAGTCCTTTCAGTACCACCTCCGTACCACGGCATATGAGCACAGACGGGGACGAAGAGGATCAAATGGTAAAACTGAACGTCAAAGTCCCAGCCCGTCTGCTCGAGGAACTCGACGAGTTATCCGAAGAACTGAATTACCCCAATAGATCGGAGTTCATCCGCGAAGTATTGCGTGACACGACTGAGCCAATTTTGACGCCCGGCGCAAAGGAGGGAGTTTCGGCGGGGTATGCAGACGTTGCCTCCGGACGGACGATGTCGGTTTCCGAGGCACGTGACCGACTCGGACTCGCGGAAACCGATGAAAGGGCCGAGGAGTGACAGTCGAAATCGTCCTCACGGAAACCTTCGTTTCGACGCTCGAACAGTTCGAGAAAGAAGATGCAGAGCGGATCCTCGACAAACTCGAGACCATCGAGGACTTTCCGGGGCATTTCCTCGACCGACTGAAAAATCACCCAGGATACAAGCTTCGAGTCGGAGATTTTCGCGTTCTGGTTGACTGGGACAAGGATCGGGAAACGGTCTACGCGATCGACGTGTTCGTGCGAAAGAAGGAATATCGAGAACTCGGCAAGTACAGGGAAGTGTGGGGATCGTGGCGTGACGAGAAATAGCTATTCCCGATCCGGGTCGCCCTTCAGAGCCGCCTCTCGAAGTCGTTCGCCCTCCGCCGTGTCGACCGTGAGCGTGGGGACAAGCGACGGATCGTGGTCCTCGTCAACAGCAACGTAGACAATATGTGCTTCACTCGCGGGTTCGAGTTCGCCAGTGCGCAAGTCCTCCCGTGAGGCGTTGACGTGCACCCGAACAGAAGTTTCACCCGCCTCGTAGACATACGCCTCCACGTGGACCGTATCATCAGTGTGAATCGGCCGATTGAAATCCACGCTTCCCATGTGGGCGGTGACACACCACTTTCCCGCAAACGTGACCGCAGACATCCCACCGACTTCGTCCATCCACTTCACGATTGAACCACCGTGGGCCGTGCCGAGGTGATTCGCGTCACTGGACCGAACCACCCAGCGATTGGTGATGCGGGTCGAGAGCAAATCGGGCATGAAACTCCGTTTTCGGGGCGCAGAGTTGAGTGTGTCGACTAACGCGTTGCCAGTCCATTGGCACGCGAAGAAAATGATTGCCCAGAAATGGTTTCCGAAAAAGTGTGGCGCCGAGAAATCGTACTCTACAGCCCAAGACTGTTTTCGATTGCCCGATCGATTTGTGTCATCTTCGAGGCTGAAAGGCTTCCAATGACTCGATTGACTCGGCTGTCGATATCGACAACCCGAATCTGGCTCAAATCTGCAACTGAATCATTTTTAAGCGGGGTTTCCGCAGCCAAGACCTGCACTTCAAATGGATAGATGTCATCCGAATCGTATTGTTTCGTGAACGGTGCCACAATCGTGGTTGGTGAAAATTCGTTTCCGACGTCATTCTGAATCACGACACAGGGTCGATGTACTCCCTGCTGTTCGCTTCCTTCTGTCGGGTTTAGTTCTACAATTACGATGTCACCGCGATTGATGTTCACAAATCATCACCCGAGAACATTATTCGGACCAGCGGGGGGCGTCCCCAAGAGATCGTCCCGCTTCACTCGATGTCGACCCCATTTCCTCGGCAAGTTCCTTCGAACGGTCAGCATGCCTCCGATATCCTTGCGCCATACGTTCCTTGTTAGAGGGTGGTGTAATGCGAATTTCTTCGCCGACTTCGACGAACCCGACATCATCCCCACCCTCGATACCGTACCGCTCTCGTAGCTCCTTGGGAATAGTAATCTGGCCCCGATCACCAACTTTCCGCGTGTACTCAGCCATACAAATTCATACTTTTTTCATACCTATAGCATTGACGGTCGGCCTCCTTCCAACTGGAAAAAGTCATTGTGAGAAATCTCAATTGGTGTTGCGGATGGGCCTCGTCACGCATTTATGCCCCCATGCCATCCCTTTCATCAATGAGTGCGGACCCCACTGAACTGCAGGGCGACGGCGAGGGGTCCGTCCGTGTCGTCGGAACGGCCCACGTGTCCGAAGAGAGCGCCGAAGAGGTTCGGTCGACCATAGAAGAGGAACAGCCGGATGTCGTGGCGGTGGAACTCGACGAGAACCGCTACCGCCAGATGCAGGGCGAGGACCCGGACGATATCGATCCAAAGGAGTTGCTCCGGGGCAGCGCAGCCTACCAGTTTTTGGCCTACTGGCTACTCTCCTACGTCCAGAAACGCCTCGGCGACCGATTTGACGTGGAACCTGGTGCGGACATGCGGGCTGGAACCGAGACCGCAGAAGACATCGGCGCCGGCGTCGCACTCGTCGACCGGGACATCCAGGTCACGATCCAGCGGTTCTGGGCCGGCATCGGCCTGCGGGAGAAACTCAGCTTGCTCTGGGAGTTGACCCTGGCCATCATGGGCTTCGGTGGGAGCGACGAGGAAATCGACCTCGATGAGTTGACCGACACCGACGTTGTTTCGGCGATGATGGAGGAATTCCGCCAGTTCAGCCCCACCGCGGCCGAGACACTGATCGATGAACGGGACGCCTATATCGCGCACAATCTCCACCAATTGCAACAGGCCGGGGCCGACGTTGTCGCAGTCGTCGGTGCAGGACACAAGGATGGGATCCTCACATACCTCGAACACCCAAAAAGCCTCCCTGCGATGGAAACGCTCCAGGGCGAGAAAACCAGCCGGTTCTCGATTGGGAAGGCCGTGGGGTATCTCCTCACTTTCGGGTTTCTGCTCTTTTTCGTCCTCCTCGCCCTCTCCGGAGTCTCCCAGCCAACGCTGCTCGCGGTCTTTTTCGCGTGGTTCCTCTTTAATGGTATCTTCGCCTTCACGCTCGCCAAACTCGCTGGAGCCCACTGGACCTCTGCCGGGGTTGGCGGGATGGTCGCCTGGCTCACGAGCATCAACCCATTGCTTGCACCCGGTTGGTTCGCGGGCTACATCGAATTGCAGCATACGAAGATCAACGTGAGCGACATCGGCCGCCTGAACGATTTGCTCGATGACGAGGAGTCGCCGATTCGCGATCTCGTCTCGAACATGCTCGATGTGGGCCTCTTCAGGCTCATCGTCATCGTCGCGGTGACGAACATCGGCAGCATGATCGCCTCGGTGCTCTTTCCGTTCCTCGTTCTCCCCCACATGGGCGAGGAGTTTGAGAGCGTCTCAGCCATCTCAAATGCGATGATCGATGGCGCTGCAAACGGCGCTGACCTCATCATCCAAGTGCTGCTATGAACCTGAGCGGAGCGGAGCTCAAAGACCTCCTCGTCGCATGGCTGGCCCTGGGACTCGCTTTTGCGTTTTTCTTCGAGCGGGTAACCCCAATGGGAATCGGCGATTTCCTGTTGAGTCCGGCCTTTGTTTCGGCGATGGTCCTGAACCTGCTCACAGTCGGTGTGGGATTCCTGCTTCACGAACTCGCACACAAAGTCGTGGCCGTTCGCTTCGGCCAATACGCCCGCTTCAAGGCCGATTACAAGATGTTGCTGTTCGCCATCGCAGGAGGGCTGGCTGGGCTGGTCTTTGCGGCACCGGGCGCGGTTTACCATCGCGGCCGATTGACTGACCGTCAGCATGGCCTGATTGCGCTGGCCGGGCCAGTGACGAACCTGGGATTAGCTGCTCTGTTCGTCCCGGTAATCCTGATTGCACCCCTGCTCGGGAGTCGCGGCGTGACGATCAATCTCTTCCTCGCCGCGTTCAACCTCCTGCCGATCGGGGCCCTCGATGGGGCGACCGTCAAGGATTGGAGCGTCCCGGTCTACGTGGCAACCTTCGTGCCAAGTGTGTTGTTGACGGTTTGGGTGCTGTTCGGACTCTGATTTCATCAATTCGACCGGACCGGAGCCCTTTTCGCTCATCCCCACCCCGATGACTGCATGACCGAGGATGAGGACGGACTGACGTATGCCGACGCAGGCGTCGACATCGAGGAGAGCGAGGCCGCTGTCGGCGCACTGGTCGGGGCGATGGGGGATATCGAGGACACCACCGCGTATGCCGGCCTGATCGACATCGGGGACCGGTACCTCGCGATGACGACCGATGGTGTCGGGACGAAACTCCTGGTTGCCGAGGCCGTCGAGGACTATTCCACGATCGGCATCGATTGCATCGCGATGAACGTCAATGACCTCGTCGCTGCCGGCGTCACCCCAATCGCGTTCGTCGATTATCTGGCCGTCGATGAGCCTGAAGAGACGATGAGCGCAGCAATCGGAGAGGGGTTGACCGAAGGCGCAAGCCAAGCCGGCGTCAGTCTGGTTGGCGGCGAGACTGCCGTTTTGCCAGAGGTCGTTACGGGCTTTGACCTCGCTGGCGCGGCAGCGGGGTTAGCCACGGAAGACCAGTTGCTCCAAGGTGAGGCTGAGGCTGGAGACGTGCTCGTTGGAATCCCCTCCAGTGGAGTTCATTCAAACGGACTCACCCTGGCCCGGAAAGCGGTGACAGCCGACCACAGCTACGACGACCCGCTTCCCGATTCGGACCGCTCGATTGGCGCCGCACTCCTCGAACCGACCCGGATCTACACCTATCTCCTCGATGCGCTTCACGCCTATGACGTCCATGCCGCCGCTCACGTCACCGGCGGCGGGTGGACGAACCTCTTCCGAATGGGCGAGTTCGAGTACGAAATCACGGATCCACACCCGGTCCAACCGATCTTCGAGTTCATTCAATCCGAAGGAGACGTTTCCGATCGGGAGATGCATCGCACATTCAACATGGGAAGCGGGTTCGTCGTCGCAGTCGATGCTGCTGATGCTGCGGCACTAGTGGACGAAACAGACGGATCAGTTATTGGGCAGGTCAGTGACGGAGCGGCAGTAGAGATCCGTGGAATCGAATTCGAGTCGGAAGAGGAGTCCGTTTAACTGACCCGAGCGGCCACATCGGCCTGCGTGATGATTCCAACAGTCGTCCCGTCCTTGGTAACCATCACCGCTTTGTAATATTCGAGGAGGCTTCGAATCTCCGAAAGGACCGTGTCCGGGGAGACGGTGGGAAAACTCTCGCTCATGATCTCTCGAACCGGTTTCTCCCCGACTTCCTCGCCGGCGTGGATGACATCCGAATCACTGATCGAGCCGACTGGAACTCCCTTTTCGATGACCGGTAGTTGTGAATACCCCGCTTCCTGCATGCGCTCGACGGCACGGGAAACCGGATCGTCCGGGCTCACGCTCACGACCGTTTCGTGCATCAGGTTCTCGGCGTGAATGACCTCGCTTTCGGCCGCCTCGAGGGCTTCGACGATGCCTCGAAGTGTCGAGAGCCGCGGGTCAACGTCACCACCTTCGATCCTGGCGATGAGGGGTTGAGAAACATCAGCGCGGTCGGCCAATTCCCGCTGGGTCAACTCCAGTTCCGTGCGGCGTTCCCGCAGGTCCTGGGGCGTGGGGAGATGCATATCTGCAAATAACCGAGAGTTATTATTAAAGGTTCGGTGTGGGATGACTGCTGAGTTGGTTATTGCTCTGTTTCCTCGTCCGCTTCTTCGACGATCTCGATGACCGAAAGCGGGACGTCTCGCAGGGCCCCACCGATCTCGCTTTTTGCAATTCGGGACGCGTGTTCCTCGCTTTCGGCGTTGAAGACGGTCATCTCGAGTTCCAACCCCACGAGAGCCGTTTCAGCGGCCAAGAAGGCAGCGTCGAGTGGTTCACCACACGCTGGACAGGTAGTGATTCCCGGCTGCACTTCAACGTAGTCGAGATCGGCTTCATTGAGGCGTTTTCCGGCCTCGCTGACTGCCACGCCGATCGCGTCATCCGAGTTGTCAACGTCTCGTACCAACCAGGCCGCTTCCATCGCGACCACGAAATTTGCCATATCGAGTAAATGAGACGCAGTAAAACGTGATTTGCGGTTTCCGGATGGGTTCGACGGTTCAGTCTGACCAGAACCGCCTGAGAGTTCCGCGCTCCTTCGGTAGAACTTCCGCATACGTTATCAGCGGTTTTCGAATGAAGTCCACTGGGGCTATCCAATTGTGCTCGATTCAGCGCAGCTGTGTTGAAATTGTACAAGTCTACTTGAACCCGTAGAAGGCGCCGGGATGGGTGACCCCTGTCTGACGGAAAGGTTATATACTACCGACAAGGACACACTTGCTACGTTGATGATCGACCGGGTCGCCAAACTCGTGACGCTGACCGTCTACCAATTGTCCCTCGCTGTCGGTATCGGACTGCTGCCAGTCGCCTTGCTGGCCCGCACGTTCGGAATCACCCTGCCAGTTCACAAACTGATCGAACGGACGGAAGCAGCCTACGAAGCCCAGGCAAACTAATTCGACCAAAGGCGCTCCGGTCGACTTTCAAACCCCTGTAGGCAGATCCCATGCGGGATCGCCCGAAAGAGTGCATTTATCTGTCGCCCGGGGATATGAAGTGGTAATGTTTGACCCCCAGGAGTCGGTTCCAACCGCACCCGGAGCCGAAACGCCGAATCTCGACGTCGGAGACCCGTACGAACCCCAGCTCGGTCCGCTCCCTGAAAGCAACGTGAGTGACGGCGATCTCGACAACGTGACGAAAACCGGGACGACCATCGTCGGAATCACGACCCCCGACGGTGTCGTCATGGGCTCGGACATGCGAGCCAGTCTCGGTGGGCGTGTCGTCTCGAACAAGGACGTGCAGAAAGTCGAAGAGATTCAGGAAAACGCAGCCCTCTCGATGTCCGGGTCAGTCGGCGGCGCACAGTCCTATATCCGCTCGCTTCGCGCAGAGGCCAGTCTTTACGAGGCTCGCCGTGGCGAATACATGTCGATCAACGCCCTCTCGACGATGGCCAGTAATCTGCTTCGTGGCGGCCCGTTCTTCATGGTCGTCCCGTTGCTCGCCGGTATGGACGATGAGGGCGCACATGTCTATAGTCTCGACCCGACTGGCAGTTCCCTCGCCGACGAGTACTCCGCCCAGGGAAGTGGGATGCCCTACGCACTTGGCGTTCTCGAGCAGGAATACGGCGACGATCTGACAATGGACGAGGCCGAGACGATCGCCGCTCGTGCGGTCGACTCCGCGACGGAGCGAGATACTGCAAGTGGGAACGGAATCCACCTGACACGAGTCACCCGGGACAACGTGGAAATCGTCGGTCACCAGGATATCGACGACTTACTCTGATCGTACTCACGACCTTGTTCACGGCCGCTTCGTTTCGAACCACTCGGTAAAACTCCCGTCCAGAAGCGTCCGTTTCTGCAATTCGAAGTAGTGTTCCTGCATCTCCGAGATGGCCACAGTGAGATCCGCCCCGTCCTGGAGGTGTTCCCGAACTCGTTTACGCTTCCACTCCGCCGGTGTGATCCCTTGTCGGACTCGCCGTCGCAAGGGCCAGAGGTACCGGGCTGCGGTCTCGCCAGTAAGTCCTCGGCGTCGAAGCCCTGCTTGGGCCTGTTTGAGCACGTCGGCGAAGATAGTCTCCCTCTCAGTGGTCTCCGTTCCGTCGACAGTGATATACCGGAGATCCGCACGCAGGCCGTCCTCCATAGCCGCATAGAAGTTCGCACGGGCATCCGCCCATGGTAAGTCATAGAGCGGGTGTTCGTGTTGGCGCATCTGTTCCAGGAGGCCCGCAAACGCCGCCTGAAAACCCACGCTGTCCCGAACAGTCGGTTGGGCGGGAATCGGCCGAAACTCGATTCGAGCGTTGGCTTCTGTCCGTGACGCCCCCTCGAAGACTGGTCGGACCCACCGCCAGAAGGTGCCATGTTTCATGCGGAAATGGGCGAACTCATCGTCGAATCGACCGGAGTTCTCGACCCCCATTGGTACCAAGACGTCGTCCTCCGCGATGGCCATAATCGCGTCCTCAACAGTCGAAAGATCCTCCGGGAACCGAACCTTTCCATCCCGACCGGCGACATTGAGCATCGATTCGAAGATGTCGATCCGATGTTCGGCGTATCCGTCTTCAAGCACGGCGTACGGGTCCACATCGTCATAGAGGTCCGGTGGGAGAAACGGCGAGTTGACACCGAGAGCTAGTAGTGGACCTGCAATCCGGAGCGCATACCTGAAGTATTCCGGCAGGTCCGTGGCCCGTGGAACCTGATAGTGTGGTTGAATCGAGGTGATCAGACTCTCGGGCATGACCGTCTCGGCTTCTAGAGAGGCGTGTGGGAGGTCGATAACCATTCCCGGCTCGATCTGGCTGTTCGCCATTGCGTGGTACCGAGCCGTATCCGACATGTTTGTCGCGAGTGTCTGCCCTTCGCGCTCGACACTGCTCCTGAGATATTCTTGGGTGGATTCGCCAGCTGGCGGTATCGTCCAGATGCCATCACTGATCAGATGAAGACCCTCAGCGTCCATTGGCCGGGCTGCGGCCTCGAGTCGGGAGACGACACTCGATTCCTGGGCTTTGACGCCAGCATCGTTCAGCGGGTCAGGAAACGTCTGCATCTCAGCGTTATGCAGGCCCAGCTCCTTCTCGAACCCCACGTATTCGAGCAAGCGGCGGGGAATGCGAGCTAACCCCCCATACTCGTCCACGGCGTAGAACTCGTATTCCAATCCCACGATCGCCTGTGGATTGTCGAAGGTACCAGCCTCGAGTTCCTCCAGGATAGTCGCCGCGTCTTCGTGAACCCGATCCTGAAAGTGATCCCCATCGACGGCCAGGACATCCGAGACCGCCGTGACAAGTTCAGGGTCGGACATGGCCGCCCATTTGGACAGGGGCTACAAATATTCGGCGACCGCGGGCCATCTGACAGTTACGCCGCCCAGAGCCATCGCAATACGTGACCGAATTGTCTCACATGCTCCCAGGCTATCGATCGGGGTTTTTCGATAATCGCAGCCGGTGTCGAAACTTCAACAAGTGTCCCACCCCTGGCCGTGGCCTCCAGAGCAAACGTCCACAGGTGCATGCCGTATCGAGGATAGGCCGGAATCACGACGCTGACAGTCGATGTGGACACGTTTCAAGCGTCAGACTCCCAATGACATAGAAGTGCGGGACATAGCCGCGATTTACTCACAACCACCCGGCGCGCTGGCTCAGATAACGCCCATCTCGTCCAGCCGGTCGGGGAGATACGTGTCAGTCACGAAGTCCAGACCACGCGACGCCAGCGCCTGCTGTTCGGCCTTCTTCCCGATGTCGAGTTGGAGTTCGATCTGTTCGGTCCAGAACTCCGTACTAAATCGGGGATCCTCCAGTTCACTCTCCAGTGCGTTCGTGTCCGAATCGCCCAGCGGATCGGTCGGCAAGTCGTACTCCACGATGTCGACAGGTCGAATTCCCACGAAGTCCGCTTCCGGGGTCGCCAGATACTCAGAGAGGTGCGCACTCTTGATCGATCCGTAGGCGACCGAACCGTAGATCCGATAGGACCAGGGGTCACCGTCAGTAAAGACCGTCACCGGCAACCCGAGGTCGTCATGCAGGCGTTTCGTGATTCGCCGGGTCGCCCGTGCGGGTTGCCCCTTGAGATGAACGATAATCGCGTTGTATTCGTCGTCGAAGCCGTTCTCGATCAGCCGGTCTCGCATCCCACCAGTCTCCACGGCCATGACGAAATCCGCGTCGTGATCCAGGAATTCGATCGTATCTGGGTTGTTCGGGATCTGGTAACCGCCCTCGCCGACGTCCTTCTGGCAGTGAATTTCCCGGTCGCCTCTGCGTGTCTGCTCGCGAAGGAAGAGCGGGCCCATGAGCGTCGCACCGGACTCCTCCGGCCGCATGTGGAAGTCCTCCCGCTTGACGCCGGAGACGATCTCAAGGTCCTCGACGAGATTGTCGGACTGACTCTGGTCGGTGAACTGGGCTTCCTCCTCGTCCCAGGACTCGCTGAGGTAGTAGAGTTCCCGCAGCGTCGAGGATCGGCCCTGATCCAGTTGATCGGCAAGAAACTCGATCGTGTAGACTGCCTTGAGAAGTTTCCGAGCGCCCCGAACCGAGTTGGTACTCCGAGAACTGGTCCGGTCGCCGTACACCCAGACCTGCGACTCCTCGTCGAAAACGATGTTTGACTTCGAGCGGGTCGGGACCTCCATGTGTGGAATTTCGCCTAACTCGAACTGGTCGTAGAACTGTGCAGCCAAGTCGATTAATTTTGCTCTGGCTTCTGAATCACTCATTGTTCCACCGTGAGTTTGGTCTCCTCAACCCCAGACACCTGCATGTCGAATTCGGCATCCCCATCCACCTCGTACTCGAGTGTCGCCTCACCGCCACCCTTCACCACGGGCTTCCAGGTGAGGAAGTACTCCCCATCCATTTCGACCACCGATCCATCAGAGGGCTCCTCGGGTTCCGTAGTGACGATTTCGGTGATTTCCAAATCAGCGTTCGCCGAGCCGTGATTTTCGACTTGCAAGCGGATGGTCCCGTTCTCTTGGTCGCGCTCGACAAGCACGTTGTTCATGATTCTGGCCAGTGAATCGCTGACGTCGACTGGCTCGCGCTCCGTGATACTCGAGACCTTCGCGGCCATCGTCGGGAGGATATCCGCAATGACGTTCTGTTTCTCACGCCGTTTGCGCATCGTTTCGCGGCGATTGAGGTGGGACTTGAGGTCCCTGGCAGCCTCCCTGAGTGCGAGTTCGAGTTCGTCCTCGATCTCAGGAACATTCGCCACCGCGTCCTTGGACTCGCTCGTGAACGGCACATTCGTCGAGGCGACGGAGATCATGATCACGACCGGACCCTGTGGAATCCCACTCCCACCTGGCTGGCTGAGCCCGTAATTTCGCCAGTTGATCCCCTTGACAACGTCCGTCATCGCACAGGCACCACGCTGATAGACCAGGGGAACCCGGTTTGCAAACCGCATGAGTTCCGCTCCGGACCCGTCTTCCAGCTCACCACCGTAGGCGATCCCTGCTTCCGCGATGAAGGGGTCACCGCTGTGAACGTCGGCATCCCGGGTCGCCGCCGTGAAGAACTCGGCATCAAACTCGCTTCGAAGCCCGGCCTCGACCTGCTCGGCCGTAATCGGCGACAGACAACTCGACGGTGGCGCCATCACGTTGACCGAAGCCATCCCATCGAGCAGGTTGCCGGCCCCATCTCGGTCGTCGGCGAGATCACTCGGTGAGGGGAGATCCGTTTCTATGCCTGCCATATCGGCCCAAAGTGCATCCAGAATGTTCTCGCGAGCGGTTTCACCGACCGTCTCATCGTCCATCTCCTCCGTGAGATCGGCCGCTCGGTCGATAGCCGTGGCCAGTTCCGCCTGAGTGAATTGGTCCCGATCGACGTCTGCGATCCGATTGGCGAGCCGTTCTGCCAGCGCATCGATCGCTGCGTCGTCTTTTCGCTTCGTCGTAACCGTGTCAATCGTCCGATAGAGTGATCCACGCCGATCGTTCGTTAGTGCCTTCCACGACGCTTTTTGGACCTTGTGTCGGACTGTCGAACCAAAGGCCCGACCCGATTCCTCGGCGAGTTCGTCTGCGAGGTCGTTGACCAGGTCCTGCAGTTCAGCATAACTGACTGGGGCTTCGTCCCTGGCCCGCTCGGTAAGTGTATCACCGAAGCGGCGTTCGAGGTCTCGGCCTTTGTTCGTGACCGCTTCTGCGACCATCCGGGCGAGGTTTGTGTCCTCGTGGTCTTGCGGTGGGTTCCAGCGGAACTGACGACCGTACTCGCGATCCCTGAACGCCGCAATGATGTTATCCGCGGTTTTCTG
>NZ_JAZKRK010000035.1:0-19596 GCF_036626455.1 Halodesulfurarchaeum sp.
CCGTCTCCGGGCTCTTGCTCTCACAACCCGTACCGATTATGGGCACGGTGGGCCGTTACCCCACCGTCAACCTAATCGGCCGCAGCCGCATCCTGTGGCGCATAACGCATTTCCAACTCCCCATATTCCAATAGGGGAGCGTTACCCAGAATTGTCCTCAGTTTCCCGAGGTTATTCTGGTCCACAGGGTAGCTTGGCCACGTGTTACTGAGCTTTTCGCCACGGGTCTAAACCCGTGCAACTAGCATGGCTAAATCGGACTCCGATAGCAATGGCCTCCGGCAGGATCAACCGGAATGTTGCCGGGGAAAAACCCCGGCAGGCCAGAGAGAGTCACTCTGGTTGGCGGGTATCGGTAGGCCACAACGAACGTGACCGACCGGATATCACCAAACCATCAAGGCTAACATCAGATCCCATCTGTACGGCGGACCGCAGGGGTGGAATCCTCATTTCCTTCGGACCCATTAGTAGGCAACGAAAGGGGTTAAACCCTTCGAAGGGGTCCGGCCCCGATGGTCGGTCCATCGGGAAACCGATGCCGAAAGTATCTCCGTGTCAGAATGACACAGAACGCCGGCGATCGGGGTGACGGCGCGACACTGAGGTCGCCCGTCGAACACATTAATCCCGAATCGTCGGTTGTACATAAGGGCATCGAACCGAACTCCGGCTCGATGTCGGCCCGTGCCACGGCGGCAGGACCTCCGGCGATCGGAAGGCGGAGCGACACCAAAGTCGCCCACCGAACACATTATACCGGAATCGCCAGGTCGTACATAAGGGCATCGAACCAAACTCCAGTTCGATGTCGGCATCGTACATCAGTGGCGCCAGTCACCTGGGCCACCTCATCTTCACATCACATTCGAAGCCAGGGTTCCGTATAAGGCCGTCGAACCGAACCCACATCGTGACGGTGTTTCATGGCAGGAAGGCGGCGGGATCGACACACTCTTGAGCGCTCGGAGGGGCGCCGAAATGACGTTTCAATACCGGTTCAGCGGACCCTTCAAGCGCCACGAAAAACAGCAGTTGGACCCAGCTGCCTGGCTAGTGGTTCAGTTGTCCTAGAACGAACTGTTGCGCGGTCGGAGGGCGGCCGGTCATCCCGCGTTCGTACGCTCGGTCGGGCCGAGTTGAAACCGCGCAGGTGTCCCTATCGGACGGCGAGTGGGTAATCGTTTCGAGTGGTCAGACCTCTTCGAGGTGTTCGATCCCCTGTTTGGAGACGTTTCCTTTCGTGATTTCTTCGGGCATCCAATCCGGCGAATCCTCAGGCGCACTCTCGTCCCAGGCCCAGGCTTCGTAGATGTGTACTTTGTCGGTCCCTTTTTCGCGAAGGCGGATTTCCGTGCGTGGGGCAGACGATTCCGAATCGCCCGCGTCAGAAAGTCGTCTGGCCGCCTTTTTGGCTGCTTGACGTGGTGTATTCCCGCTGAACACACTCGGTTCTGAGCCGTCACTCTCACGAAGCGCGAAGTTCCGCTTGCCGTCCTCTCGTACCATGATTATGTCCCATGCGAACCCAACACAAGAATGTGGTATAAATATACCGGCCAAAACGGCCCGAATCGGCGGCCAGTCGCCGGGTTATTGAACTGACCCGCCGGGGCAAAGCCACGATCCGATTGGAAACGGACTCGGAAGAACTTAAGTATCCGCTGCGGCCAAGGGCACCTAAGACCCCTCGATGGTTCGAAAGAAGACGCTCAGCCCGTCAGGAGCAAAAGGCGAGGATGAAGCGTACCACAATGCACACGTGAACCTCCACGAGGACGAACTGGCCGTCGCCGGGCTCGAAATCGGCGACGAAGTCTTCGTGCGGGTGCGCGAGGACAAGATTATCATTCAGAAAGCCGACCCTGAGGACGTGGAACACGACTTCTGATCGGCATGTACGGTTCCCTCCGTCAGCTCCTATTCAGGCTCCCACCTGAGACTGCCCACGAAGTCGTCGTAACATCGCTTAGAGCCGGCCAACGGGAACCGTTCCTCTCTCTGCTCGAAAGCCGCCTGCAAGTTAGGGATCCACGACTGCAGACGACAGTCTTCGACACGGAATTCCCGAATCCAGTTGGTGTTGCCGCGGGCTTCGATAAAAACGCCCGCATCCCACGCATTCTGGGGACGCTGGGCTTTGGGCACATCGAAATCGGGGCCATCACCGCGGAGGGACAGCCCGGGAATCCTCGTCCCAGGCTCTTTCGACTCCCGGAGGACAAAGCGATCATCAACCGAATGGGATTCAATAACGCGGGCGCGGACGTGGTGGCCGATCGGTTGGCAACCACCGACCCCGCGGTCCCAATCGGGGCCAACATCGGGAAAACGAAAACCACGCCCCTGGAAGACGCCCCCGCGGATTACCTGTACAGCTACGAACAAGTCGCGTCTGACGCTGATTTCTTCGTGGTCAACGTCTCCAGCCCGAACACGCCAGGGCTCCGCGAACTCCAGGACCGCGAGCCCCTCGAAGCGATACTGAGTACCCTCTCGGATGCGGGTGCACACCCTCTACTCGTCAAACTCTCACCGGACCTCCACAAGGAGGCCATCGCCGACGTCGTGGAGTTGGCAGAGACAGTCGGCCTCGATGGGATCGTGGCGACGAACACCACCATCAGACGGCCCGACAGCCTCGCGGGAGACAATGCCAGTGAAACCGGTGGCCTCTCCGGTAAGCCGATCGCCGATCGGGCGACTCAAACAGTCCGGTTCGTCGCAAAGCGAACGGACTTGCCGGTCGTCGGTGTCGGCGGGATCTTCACAGCGGCGGACGCGTACGAAAAGATCAGAGCGGGCGCCGATCTGGTGCAACTCTACACGGGCTTTATTTACCAGGGCCCCACCGTCGCCAGGGATATCAACAACGGCCTGCTCGACCTGCTCGAGGCCGACGGCTTCGACTCGGTTGGGGCTGCCGTGGGCGCAGACCTCGATTGAGTTATCGGAGTCCGTCGAGATCGAATTCGAACCCGGCCGCCGGCACTTCCAGATCGTGTTCGACGAGCACGGCAGGATGGAGTTCGCCGATGACACCGACTTCACGTCCGTCGAGAACCACCTTTGCGACCCGGCCATCGATGAAGGTCGGATGGGTCGTTGCCGGGGTTTCGAGTGACGTGCCGAAGTTGTCCGCGAGCACCTGCAATCGCCCCTTCGCGCTCTCATAGGACGCCTCAGGACCAGCCAGGGCGGCCGTGACAGAGCGCCCCTCAGCCACGTTCGTCACCGTCGACTCGTCGACCTCCGCGACAAACCCGATCTCCGAGAGATGCTGAGGATAGGACCGATGGGTGTTGTTTTCGAGGACCTGCATAAGCGACGGCAGGGCCCACGTCCGCAGGACGGTGAAGTCCTCGCTGTAGGATTCGATGAGTTCGGGCGGTTCGCCGGCCCCATAGGCGGACTCCTCCGGGTCAAGGGTCATTCGGTCGAACAGTTCGGCGGGGCTGGTCAGATTGAAATTGAGGAGGTCCTCGAACCCCAGTCCGACCAGCAGGTCACGGACCGCCTCTTCGTGCCGAGACGCTTCTGTCCGTGCCCCAACCGTGCTCACGTCCGGGTAGCGGGGCACGAGTTGATTGAAGCCGTAGGCCCGCCCGATGTCGTCGACCAGATCGACCGGGTGGAGCACATCGACCCGGTAGGGCGGAATCCGGACCTCGTAGATCCCAGTTGAATCGTCGGTCTGGTCCTCCTCGGCTTCGAGGCCAGCCCGGTCCAGCAGGTCCCGAAGTTCCGCCGGGTCGAGATCAAGCCCGAGCGTGTCTTCGACGCGTTCATGGGTAAGGGTCTTCGTCGAAATCGAGAGGTCCGGGCGAACCAGGTCCCGGTCAGGATACGAAACCCTCACCGATTCGGCTTGCCCACCACGCGCGTCCAACGCGTACACCATGATTGCGAGCATCTTGTCGATGGTCCACTGGTCGGTCCCCGTCATCTCGATAAACAGGTCTCGTGACTCGACAGAAACCTCCGTCCGCTTGCCGTTGATCACCGGTGGGAAGCTGAACAAACCGATTTCGTCGTAGATGGCCGGATACCGATCGTATTCGGAAACCCGTTCGGCGTACTCCCGACCGGTCGGATGCTCGGTGAGCACAGCAGCGGGAGTCATCGCCTCGTCACTATCGAGTGGGACGAATTGGTCGCCGTCCGGATCCACGCCGACGTAGCGAATGGATTTACCACCCTCTGATTCGGGACCGGAGCCCTTCAACATCGTCAGATCGTGGACTCCGATTGCCCCCTTCGCCCGTTTGCGCCCCATCGTGGCATGGAGCTTCTCCTGTAGTTGAATGATGGCGTCAAGGTCCGTTTGGTCCAGATCCAGGCCCCGCACGATCGCCCCTGTGACATAGGGCCGCTCCTCGGAGACACTTTCTTCGACCTCGATCGTCCAGTCCGGGCTGTTCGTATCGGGCACATGGATCCCCATGAGATCGCCGTAGTGGTGGCCCAGCGACCGGGCGATGCCCGTGATAGAGAGCCGATCAAGCCGGTCGGCCTCGAACTCCAGACGCATCTTCCCCTCCTCGGTCTCGCCCTCGTACTCGATCCCCAGCGCGAACAGGTCGTCTTTGAGTTCGTCGACGCTTTTCTCCCCGTGGCCGGTCAGCTCCCGGAGTTCGTCCGGGTCAACAGCAACGACCGGCATCAGTACTCCACCTCCACGCCACGGAGGAATTCAAGATCAGCCAGCGTCCCGTGGACGTCCCGGATGTCTTCGAAGCCGGTTATGAGCATGAGCAGGCGTTCCAGGGCCAACCCCCAAGCCATGACATCGCCCTCGACACCGAGTGGGTCCAACATTTCGGGGCGGAAGATCCCGCTGTTGCCGATCTCGATGAGTTCGTCTGTTTTTGGGTGCCGACCGAACAACTCGAAACTCGGCTCGGTGTAGGGGTTGTAGGTCGGTTTGAATCGGAGGTCGGTGATGCCAAAGTGGCTGTAGAACTCCGTGAACGTTCCCATCAGGTCCCGCACCGTGAGGTCCTCGCCCATCACCCACCCCTCGATCTGGAAGAACTCCAGCAGGTGAGTCGCATCCAGGGTGTCGTTCCGGTAGGCTTTCTCCACGCTGAAGAACCGTTGGGGCGGTTCGAGTTCCCCGGCCTGTTCGCCGGAAAGATATCGCGCGGAAAGCGAGGTGGTATGCCCTCGAAGGGCAAGTTCGGCAGCGAACTCCCGGTTCCATGGGGAATGATAGCCATCACCATTCTCGCCGACACCCTCCCTGTGAGCCCGTTCGACCCGTTCGACGAGATCTTCGGGCAGTTCATCGATCTTGCTCGGCGATTCGAGCGCAAAGCGGTCCCAGTGTGTTCGCGCGGGATGGTCCTGGGGCATGAACAGACAGTCGTTGATCCAGAAATCAGCGTCGACATGGGGGCCCTCCATCTCATCGAACCCCATCCCAACCAGGACCTCCTTGACCCGCTTGGCTGCCTGGCGAAGGATATGGCGTTTGCCCGGGGTGGGGGCATCGGCGTCGGCTTCGACGTTGTAGTCCGCAAACGACACGTCCGTCCAGTCGCCTGAACTGAGATGCTCGGGGGTCAAGCGATCCACTCGTTCGGTGGCCTCGACGCCAGCCATGAGTTCGGTGACACCGGCGTCGGTCAGTGTCACGGCCCGTTTGGTTCGCTCGGTGGTCTCGACGAGGTTGCGCGACTCCAAGGAGTCACGGACCGCCTCGTCGATCGGTTCGCCGCCGGCGACAGCCTGGAGCGCCTGGGCTTCGACGTCTTCGACTGGGGCTGCCTCGGAGTCTGCAGTGAGTTCACCGGAGTCGATTTCGCCGTAGCCCTTTCGGGCGAAGTTCGAAAGCGCGATATCAACCGCTTCGCCGTCGAGGTTTGCGGCACCGAGCACCTCGCCCATCGAGACAGGGTGCTCGTCGGCCCTGGCTTCGAGTGCCGCTTGATAGAGACGGACCTCCGGAAGGCCGCCCTGGGCGTACCGCCGTCCTTCCTCGGTCAGCGAAACGTCCGTGTCGGCCGATTCGGTCACCGAAAGCAGTCCCTCCGCCTCGAGGGCAAACGCCGCCCCGGTGACCGTTTCGGGTTTCTCCGAGAGCTGTGCGGCGAGTTCGTCGATGTCTTCAGGTTCGTCGGCGCTCGCTGCTTCGAGCACCGCGACCTGGGTTTTGGGGAGTTTCATCGTCTGGAATCTGTCATCGTGTCTTCGGGACGAGCGTTTTCAGGCCCCGAAAAAGAAGCCGAACCCAGCGGGAAGGGGCTCATCGCCGGCTCGCTGCGATCCGCTTGTGGATTCGGCAAGCATGGGTACGAGTGCCACGAGGACGGCTAAAAACGTTGCGAAGCCGGCTTTCCGGCTCAGATCCGATCAGGGTTGATCGCCACGTCCAGGTCCTCGAGGACGGGGCGAAGTTCCTCACGGCGCTCCTGATGGGTTTCGAGGAAGGACTCCATCTCCTCGGCGGCTTCGTTCTTGCAGCCGCCACAGAGCCGTTCCCCGCCCGCACACTCAGCATACACCCGTTCGGCGTACTCGTCGTCGTCTCCCGCGAGCAGGTAGGCGTAGAGCTCGTACACCGGACACTTGTCCGGTTCGCCACCGAGTTCCCGCTGTTCCGCTGCGGTTTCGCGGCCGCCAGTGGTCGCCTCCCGAACCTTATCAGCCCCCTCGGAGGGCTCGTCGAGGAGGCTGATGTGACTTGCCGGGATCGAGGAGGACATTTTGCCACCGGTGAGCCCGGTCATGAAACGGTGGTAGATCGAGGATGGTTGGATGAAGCCGTGACCCCCATGATCTACCTCGACCTGCCGGGCGAGTTCTTCAGCGTTCGCCAATTCCATGTCGAAGGCGTCGACGTGTTCGTCGTAGACCCGTTTTTCCCCCTCGACGGCTTCGATGAGGGCTTCGAACGCTGCCGCGGTTGCGTTCCGGTCGAGGAACCGGACTCGTGGGCGGAGCGGTTCCTCTCCGGCCGCTCGCAGTTTCTCGATAGCCCCCTCGATGGCCGCTCCGTCTCCAGCGGTTTCGAGCCAGTCGGCTGCCTCGGCACACCGAACCGTCTCGTTTCCAGCCAGGGCCTCGTAGGCACGCTCGAGTTGTGTGCGCTCCTCGGGTTTGGCCTCGAAACTGGCGTAGGCCGTCGTCACGCCGAAATAGCGCATTCTGGACGCCAGATCGCGGGCAAGTCGCATATGCGGGTCCTGGTCCGGTCCGACCGGGATGACCGTGGGTTTTGGCTCCTCGAGTTGGGGATAGAGGATGTCCGCCACCTGGGTGACGACACTCTGCATGTGTGAGACGTCGGTCCCGCCCTCAAAGCCGTAAATCGCACCGAGCTCGGAGAAGTTGGCTTCGATACCCAACTCGAAGGCCAGGTCCTGAACCTCGCGGTGTTCGGACTGACGGTAGAGGGTTCCGTCATCCGGATCGAAGCCAAAGGCCAGAAGCGAGAGGAGGTAGTCCTCTGCGTGCTCGTCGATCTCGTCCCACGAGAGCCCCCGAGCGCTGTGAGCCTCCAGATCTGCGATGAGCGCGTAGGTATCACCGCCCTGCTCCTGGTGCCAGATGAGTTCGTCAAAAACCAATTTGTGACCGATATGCGGGTCGCCGGTCGGCATGAACCCGGAGAGCGCGGCGAAGGGTTCATCGGCCCGCATGGCATCGACGACGCGGCCATAGTCCCGATGGCCGAAGATGATGGCCCGCCGCATCAGGTAATGGGGCGAGGGAACGTCGGGAAGCATCGTCTCGAAGGCCTCGATGCCAAACTCCTCGAAGAGCGAGCGATAATTCGCGATGGTCGAGGAACCCCACGGATCGAGCGCCACCGAATCGGCGCCGTCGGCCGCCGGGTCCTCGGGAGGTGTATCGTCAGTCATGGATTAGGGCGTCAGGCGGCCAACCGCCAGCCACCGTGTCTGTTCTCCGTTCGCCCCGTTGAGGGCAAAAACCATTCGTTTCCTGACCCCCTGGGCCATCCGGACGTCAAGGGCCAGGTCCCGCGGCCCGAACACGTGGTCCGGGGGCCGAACACGCACGAGAAACTCAGAATGCCCGAGTTCAGAAGCCGATTCCACGGCCCGGTAGACCCTGAAATCAGCACCGAACTTGAATCCCGTTCGAGGGACTGCGGCGCGGTCTCGGAGCGTCCGATAGATGCGAAGGCGGCGGTCGAACCGTTCGCCCTCGACGGTTCGGCCCCGCTCCAACAGCCGTTCGAAACCATCCCCCGATTCGAGTTGCAAAATTCCCCGTGCCGCAAGGTCCGCGGCTTCGAGCAGGGAGAGATGGAGGACCTCGTGGGTGGCGCCCCGGCCTGCGAGTGGCTGTCCGTAAAAGCCGTCCTCGTGCAGGCTTTCCGGGGGATTCCAAACAAGAACGCGATCATCAAGGAGGGTCCCCATTGCGGCCTCGTCTGGGTCGAACTCGGTCTCGCCCCTCGGATCAAAGCCGGAGACCTCCAAATAGGTGAGATCACCCTCTTCGTCGACGACAGCGAGCACCCCCGATGTAAGGGACGCGGCCCTGATTTCGGCCCGTTCCCCCACGACAGTTACTCGATAGGCGATTTCCCCATCTCTCGGGCCTTTTCCCCGTGGATAGACCACGAAGTCGATTGCCGCAAACTCGTCGGAATCGCGTTCAGTTTGAACCCACCCCGCTCGAGCGGGCGAGAGATAGAAGCCCCGATCCCGCAGATCGACGTACACCAGAAACCGGGGGCCAAAGCCGGGCTCCCTGGTTGTCAGAAACTCCTGAAAGCCCTGACCCGAAACGGTGTCGAGGTCCCCCCGGTAGAGAAGGTGGGCAGCTTCAACAGGTGCAAGGGCGATTCGATCGCCCTCGAGTGGGCGGCCGTAGCCACGCGAGTCGTGGAAGCGCTGACGGGCGTCCCCACCGACGTGAATTTCGCCGTCGCGCAGCACAGCGTCCATATTGGGTGGTCGGCCGGGGCCCGCATCAATGTGACTCTCGGCGACTCGCTACTCGATTGTCCCAGTCGAGCACTCGGGATCGAGACAGCGACCCCCGTGAGCGGTCTCGAACCAGGGGAGTCCACACGCACAGGTCCCGTCGACGGTCCCGTTCGGAATCGGATAGTGTGTCTCACAGTCCGGACACTGGGCCCCGAGAGTCCGGTTCCGGGCGATGTCCAGATCCGTCCCACAGGTTGGACACGCCCACGCCCCGTCGAAGGCCGACTCGACTGCCGCGTCGATTGGCTCACACTCCCGATCCAGACAAACCTCCAGATCGGTGCCGCGGGTGACTGATATCGTGGGCAAGCCGCAGTGCTCACAAGTTGAATCGGTGACTGTGGCATCACGGGGGAGCGCATAGCTGGTCTTACAGCCGAGACACGTGACTTCGCCGGCAGACCGAACCATCGACTCCCCACAGGACGGGCAGGTTCCCACATGAGGTCCGGCAGTAGTCACTGGAAATTCGGCGACAGCGGGGTCCGTTCCGGAAACCAGGAGCCGTTCGTCACCCGTCGTCGCTCGGAGATCGAAGGATTCCTCCGACATTGAGAGTTGGACCGAGTCCGCTCTGGTGAGCCATCCTGCTGGCCGATACCCCTCGGCATCGTGCACGAGAACCGTGTTGTCCGGTTTAACGAGGACGACGACGCTACCCTCCGTTTCCGTGTGTTCGTCTGCTTCGTGGCGAACGGTACAGCGACCTGCGATCACGCGAATCGTGTCCTGCATGGGCCACTCTGGCCCGACCTTCGGATAAAAACCTCAGCGATTACCGCACGGAGACCGTCCGGGTTTCCCGATGTGGCCGGAGTGGCAGATCGGGGAAGGTAACTTCGATCGCGTAGGTGAGTTCCTCGTCATCGGCTCCGAAAACGCCCACCGGCACTGTCTCCGCATCGGCAACGTAGCGAACTGACCGAGTCATTTCCACCCCGTTGACCGTGACCCTGATTCCGAGTCGAGCCCCACTACCGCCCGTACTCAGACGCACCTCCTGCATGTCGTTTTCCCCGGCCTGGACCGACTCCGGAAACGCCCCCCAATCGATTCGTATCCGCGGGAGTTGTTTGGCCTGACCCAGGACGTTGCTGGCGACTTCCTCGCCCAACCCGGCGTCGACCAATCCTGAGACCCCGGCGTCGACAACCGCGCCCGGCCTGCAAATCCCCGCTTGGGACAACCGCTGTCCGCGACCGGCACCAATCCCGGAGATCGCGGTCAGCCCAACCGCCTCCGGTGGGACCCCGGTCTCGACCCGCGCCTCGATTCGGCGACAGAGGTTCGCGCCGGCCGGTCGATCGAAACGGTCGAAGAAGGCACGCACGGCCGCGAGCAAGCGGAGGGCGTTCTGCTTGATGACCCAAGCGTCCGAGCGGAGTTCGGGGGGTAACTCCCCGCCCATGCTCGCTTCGAGGATCGCGAGAATTTTCCGGGCTCCCTGGTCGAGCGACCCCGTATCGCGGCCGAGAACCGCCTCGATCGCATCCCGCTCGTCGCCGCGAGCGCTCACACTGTCGAACTCCTCGCCCTGGGCCACAGCGCCAAGAATCGCTTCCGCCGCTGGTTCGGTATCGACGAGGCCACGAAACCGTTCTGCAGTCTGCAATCGGAGGTAGTATCGAGAGGCTAACTGGCCCATCAGGGTCGCTGAGAGACCCAATTCGCCTTCGGTTTCGACAAAACCCCGCTCAAGGAGGTCATCGAGCACCCTTCGGACACGTTCGCGGACGTCGTCGTAGGCGTCCTCCCCAGGGGCGTAGTTGGCCCGTTGGAAGTAAAACGTCGTTTCGAGCCAGTCCAGAACGTCTTCCAGCCCGGTGATCGTCCCCAGCGCGATCTCCGCGTTGACGTGTTCGGGGAGGTTGTCCGCCAGTCGGGACTCGATCTCCTTCCCGTCCCGAAGGAGCTGCCGATACTTGTCGGCCTCGACCCTATCAGCGATCACCCAGCCATAGCCCACGTCGTCGTATCCCGGCCGGCCGGCCCGGCCCAACATCTGGAGGATGTCGAGCGGGCTCATGTCAACCTCGCCTTCCAGCGGGTCGTGGAGTTTCGTGTCTCGAATCACCACGCACCGCGCCGGGAGATTGACCCCCCAGGCGAGCGTCGAGGTGGAAAACAGGAGATCGATTCGCCCCTCGCGGAACCATTCCTCGACGTGGTCCTTGTCGTTTTTCGAAAGACCCGCGTGGTGGAAGGCCACCCCGTCGAGCACGGACTGACGCAGCGTATCGTTGTCGAGGACCTGCGTGCGCGAATGGAAGTCATAATCGCCTCGGTCCCCGACCGGAATGTCCCGTTGCGCGATTTCGTCCCGTGCCTTTTCAGCGGCCTTGACGGTGTCCTGTCGCGAGGAGACGAAGACCAGCGCCTGGCCGTCCTCGTCGAGATGCGGTTCGGCCAGATCGAGCGCCGTGTAGAGCCGCCGATACTTGTCGGCGAAGGCATTGTCGCCGTGGGTATAGGTTTCAACCCCGGCATGGAGATCAACCGGTCGATACCGGGGGCCAAAGTCGAAGGTCATCTCCTCGGGAGCGTCCAGCCAGGCGGCGACTTCCTCGATGTTTTGCATCGTCGCCGAAAGGGCGACGAATCTGGGGTCGACGAGGCGTCGAAGGCGGGCAACAACGACTTCCAGAACGCTCCCTCTGGAGCGCGAATCGAGCAGGTGCACCTCATCGATCACGACGACATCCACGTCCGTGACGAAGGCGTATCGGGGCGTCTCGTGTTTGCGAGTCGCGGAATCGACCTTCTCCGGCGTCATCACAAGCACATCGGCTCGCTCCGCTCGGCGGGGGTTGAGGTCCCGCTCACCGGTCACGACGTACACGGAATAGCCCAGTTGCTCGATCCGCTCCCACTCGCTTTCCTTTTCGTTCGTGAGGGCCCGCATCGGCGCGATGAAGAGTGCGGTCCCTCCATCCGCGATGGTCTTGGTGATGGCGAGTTCGGCCAGCGCCGTCTTCCCGCTTCCCGTGGGCGCGCTGATTACGACGTTGTCCTCGTGCTCCAGAACTGCCGGGAGGGCCGTCCGCTGCATCTCGTTGAAGGCATCGAAGGAAAACACGTCGGCGAATTCTGGGACTACTTCGGCGACCTCCATCTGGAACGTGGGACGGGCGGTCGGCGCATAGGCGTTTCGTCCGCGATGACAGAAGGGAACCGCTCAAAAGGCCCCCACCGGTAATGCCTCGGTAATGGCACGAGATGTGGAGGCGACACAGACGGAAGTTGCGATCGTCGGGGCCGGTACCGGAGGCTACGTTGCCGCGATCCGGGCCGCCCAACTCGATTTCGACGTGACACTCGTCGAGGCTGGCGAATTCGGGGGAACGTGTCTGAACTTTGGGTGTATTCCCTCAAAGGCACTCATCCATGCCACGAACGTGGCTTACGAGGCCGACGACGCCGAGGAAATGGGCGTCTATGCCGACCCCGACGTCGACTTCGGCGAGATGGTCGACTGGAAGGACGGGGTCGTCGACACGCTCACTGGCGCCGTCGAGAAACTCTGCAAGGCAAACCGCGTGAACATCGTCGAGGGCTGGGCCACGTTCGAAGACGAGCACTCGCTCACTGTCGATCTGGCAGACGAGGAGGGGACTGCAGCCTTCGAGTTCGATCACGCGATCGTGGCGACCGGTTCGCGACCCATCGAAATCCCAGGCTTCGAGTTCGACGGTGAGCACATCCTGTCGTCCCGACACGCCCTGGACCTCACGGAGCTTCCAGAAGAACTGGTGGTCGTCGGGGCCGGCTACATCGGGATGGAACTCTCGATGATCTTTGCCAAGTTGGGGGTCGACGTGACCGTCATCGAGATGCTCGAGGAACTGTTGCCCGGATACGATCGGGACCTTACCCAACCCGTCGAGAAACGAGCCGCCGATCTCGACATCAAGTTCCAGTTCGGTGAGGCCGCAAACGACTGGTGGGAGACCGAGACCGGACTGGTCCTCGAAACCGAAACGAAAGACGGCGAGAACTTCGAGTATGCAGCAGACAGAGCGATTGTGGCCGTTGGCCGAGAGCCGGTCACCGATTCGGCGAACATCGATGCACTTGGCATCGATCTCGACGAAAACGGCTTCGTGGCGACCGACCACCAGGGCCGCACCACTCAGGACCACGTCTTCGCGATCGGTGACGTGGCTGGCGAACCGCTTCTGGCCCACGCCGGGAGCGCCGAGGGACTGGTCGCCGCAGACGCGATCGCAGGTGGAGATGCGTCGATGGCCGAGAAAGCTGTCCCGGCGGCCGTCTTTACCGACCCGGAGATCGCGATGGTGGGCAAATCCGATGCAGAAGCCGAGGACGCGGGCTTCGAGACGATAATCGGAGAGTTCCCCTTCCGTTCCAGCGGCCGAGCGTTGAGTACCGGCCATGATGAGGGATTCCTGCGAATCATCGGCGATGCGCAGACCGGGACGGTGCTCGGAGCCCGGATCGTGGGCCCGGAAGCCTCGGAACTGATCGCCGAACTCGGGTTGGCCGTCGAGACTGGCGCGACCGTCGAAGATGTGGCGGAGACGATTCATACCCATCCCACACTCGGTGAAGGCACGATGGAGGCCGCGGAGAACGCGCTCGGGCAGGCGATTCACACACTGAATCGGTAAAGCGATCACCCGACGACCGACCGCCCCGATGACCTTTTCCCATGGGGTGTTGTATCCCGGACCATGACCACCGTGACACTGGGACCCGAAGGGACCTACTCCCATCGCGCTGCGACCGCTGTCGCGGAGGGCGAGATCGCCTTCCGGGAGTCGGTCCACGGGATCGTGAGCGGAGTCGCCTCCGGAACGTTCGCACAGGGAGTCGTGCCGATCGAGAACAGTATCGAGGGGTCGGTGACCGAAAGTTTGGACGCGCTCGCAGACGCCGACGTGGCGGTCACTCGCGAAATCGTGACGCCGATCAAACACGCGTTACTGGCCCAGGAAGCGGACTTCGAGGTCGTCGCGAGTCACTCACAGGCCCTCGCCCAGTGCCGGAGTTTCCTCCTCAAGGAGTATTCCGAGGTCGACCTCGAAGCGGTAGCCTCGACCGCCAAGGGCGTCAAACGGGCCCGCCAGGATGCCTCTATCGCCGGAATTGGACATCCCGACAACGCGGGCGAGGAGCTGTCGGTGCTCGCCGAGGACATACAGGACCGGACCTCGAACGCGACCCGGTTTTTTGCAATCGCCGGTCCGGATACCAGGACCGAATCGGGCGGGAAGACATCACTCATCGTCTATCCGAACACCAACTACCCCGGTCTCCTCCTCGAACTTCTCGAACCATTTGCCGACCGGGATATCAACCTCTCGCGCCTCGAGTCCAGGCCCAGTGGTGAGCGACTTGGAGACTACGTCTTCCACATCGACCTCGAAGCAGGATTGTACGAGGAGCGAACCCAGGCCGCGATTGCCGACATTGAGACCGTCGCCGAGAACGGGTGGATTAAGCGCATGGGGTCCTACGACGTTGAACACGTCGTTTGACGGGGGAACATCTTTTTGTCCTTCGCGTTCCAATACAATACTGCATGACACGAAAGAAAAACCCCTTCGAGGAGATCGAACGCATGCTTGAGAAAATGAGCAAGCAGTTCCAGGAATCCGACCAGTTGCGTGGCATCGAGTCGGCCCTGCCCGGGCGGCTCAACGTCGACCTTGGGGAGTTCGAGGATGCTTTCGAGGTCACGGCGGACCTACCGGGCTTTGACAGCGAGAACATCGAGGTCGAAATCATCGACGACCAGTTGCGGATCCGGGCCGATCGAGAAACGGAAACGGAAGCCGAAGCCGAATCTCCGGATCGGTACATCCGGCGTGAGCGAAAACAGCGGTCCATCGACCGACGGGTGTCCCTACCCGAACCGGTCGCGGAGGAGGACGTCGAAGCGACGTTCACCAACGGGGTCCTGACGGTCTGTCTCCCAAAGTCAAACGAAAGTGAGGAGACAACCCAGATTGACATCGAGTGAATGCGCTGAAACGCGAAGATTGCCAAGGGTAACTACCCTGGGGTGACCGTTTCGGCGAATCCGCTGTCACAAGTCCTTTTATTGCCGCCACGCGACCCAGTGGTATGGACTATACCCCCCGGGACATCGAGCACAAGTGGCAGGAGCGTTGGGCGGAGCGTGGCCGGTACGAAGCCGACCCGGACGACGAGGACGCGACCTTCGTCACCGTCCCGTATCCCTACCCCAGTGGTGGGATGCACATCGGTCACGCCCGCACGTACACAGTCCCGGACGTGTACGCTCGGTATCGTCGCCTCCAGGGTGACAATGTGCTCTTTCCCCTCGGGTGGCACGTCACCGGGACGCCGATCGTCGGGGCCGTAAACCGACTCCAGAAAGGGGAAGAAGAACAGCTCTCGGTCCTGCGAGACACCTATGGGGTCCCGGAGGACGAACTCGAATCACTCGAGACCCCGATGGGCTACGCCCGCTACTTCATCGAGAACCACTACAAGAAGAACATGCAGTCACTGGGGCTCTCGATCGACTGGCGCCGGGAGTTCACCACGAACGACGACCGCTATTCGAAGTTCATCACCTGGCAGTATCAAACCCTGCGAGATCGGGGCCGCCTGGAGAAGGGGCTCCATCCCGTGAAGTACTGCACCGAGGAGGAAAATCCGGTCACGACTCACGACATCCTGGAGGGTGAGGAGGCCGAATTTCAGGAGTATACGCTCATCAAGTTCGACCACGAGGGGAGGACGATTCCGATGGCAACGCTGCGGCCCGAGACGGTCCGCGGGGTTACGAACGCCTTCATTCTTCCAGACGGCGAGTACGTCGAGGCGACCGTCGACGGCGAGGACTGGATCGTCTCGAGGGCGGCCGTCGAGAAACTCGAACTCCAGCACCGTGGGGTGACGGTCAATCGGAAGATCGACGGCAAAACGCTCGTCGGCGAGACGGTCACCAACCCCGTCACCGAGGAATCGGTACGCATCCTCCCAGCCACCTTCGTGGACCCGGAGAACGCCACCGGTGTCGTGATGTCCGTCCCAGGACATAGCCCAGACGACTGGGTGGCTCTGGAAGAGGCCAAAGCCGACACCGATCGACTCGAATCGTACGGGATCGATCCCGAGACCGTCCAGGAAATCGAGCCTCAGTCGATCATCGATGTAGAGGGGTACGGCGAGTTTCCCGCGAAAGACGCCGTCGAGGCGTTCGAGATTAGGAACCAGGATGACCCGGCCCTCGAAGAGGCGACCCAGGAGGTTTACAACCGGGAATTCCACGCCGGGCAGTTGAAGGAGATGTACAACGAGTACGCCGGCGAGATCATCGAGGAGGTCCGCGAGGAACTGGACGAGCACTTCCAGTCCCAGGGCGCTTTCGATTCGATGCACGAGTTCTCCGAGGAGGTCGTCTGTCGCTGTGGCGGGGCTGTCGAGGTCGCCAAACAAGATACCTGGTTTTTGAGTTACAGCGACGAGGACTGGAAGGCCGAAACCCGCAAGATCGTCGACTCGATGGACGCGATTCCCGAGAACACCCGGGAGCAGTACTACCACACGATCGACTGGCTCAACGAGTGGCCCGCCATCCGGAACTACGGGCTGGGCACCCGGCTCCCGTGGGATGACGATTTCGTCATCGAACCGCTCTCGGACTCGACGATCTACATGGCCTACTACACGATCGCCCACCGTATCGAGGACGTCCCGGTCGACGCGCTCACACGGGACTTCTTCGACACGCTGTTTTACGGGGCGGAGGCCGTCGAAAACCCTGACGAGCGAGCACTCGAACTGCGCGAAGAGTGGGACTACTGGTACCCGGTCGACTACCGGTGCTCCGCGAACGACCTCATCTCCAATCACCTCTCCTTTTACCTGTTCCACCACGCAGAACTCTTCGAGGAGTCCCAGTGGCCCGAGGGAATCACGATCATGGGCATGGGCCTGCTCGAAGGCACGAAAATGTCCTCTTCGAAGGGCCATGTCGTCCTGCCAACCGAGGCGATCGAGGAGTACGGCGCGGATACGGTCCGATTTTTCCTGCTGAACTCCGCGGAGCCCTGGCAGGATTACGACTGGCGGGCCGAGGATGTCCAAGGTACCCGTGATCAGCTCTCGGGATTCTGGCGGCGCGCCCGTGCGGTGATTCAAACCGACATTCCGGACACCCAGCCTGACCTGGACCGTATCGACCGCTGGCTGCTCTCGAAGCTCCAGGGCATCATCCAGGACGTGACCGAGGCGATGGAGGGGTTCAGCACCCGTCACGCCAGCCAGGACGCCTTTTTCCAGCTTGAAGAGGTCCTGCGGTGGTACCGCAAACGAACCGACCTCGACCGGCCTGGTGCCCGTTGGACCAGGGCGGAAGTCCTGCGGACCCGGCTTCGTCTGTTGGCCCCGATTATCCCGTTCATGACCAACGAGCTCCATGAGCAGTTGGTCGGCAAGCCGGTCGAAGACACAAGCTGGCCGGAGCCCGATCTGGCCCTCCAGAACGACGTCATCGAAAACGAGGAGGAGTTCGTCGAGGGCGTGTACGACGACGTGCGGGATATCGTAGACGTGACGGGCACCGACCCCGAAACGATCCGGCTGTTCCTCGCGGCGGATTGGAAACACCAGGTCTTTGAGTCGGTCCTCGAAGTCGGTCCCGACCAGGGCGGGGCGATGAGGCAGGTCATGGAGGACCCGGAACTCCGCGAACGAGGTGAGGCGGTCAACGACCTGGTCGGCAGCCTGGTCGAAACCGTCCGCGAACGGTCCGGTGAGACACTCGATGCGATGGCGGAAATCAACGAATGGGCCCTGTACGAGGAGGCAGCCGCGTTCATCGAATCCGAGTACGATGCGACAGTCGAGGTCGTTTCCGAGACCGAGGTAGACGCGGAAAAAGCAGGTCAAGCTGAGCCGTTCCGTCCGGCAATTCTCCTCGAGTAGGGCGGTTTTGCCGTGGAATACCGCGTTTGTACCGTCGGATTACGTGTTTGTACCGTCGAAAGAGGCGTTTTTAGACGCCGAGAAGGTCGAATTCGGTACCGAACCCCTCCTCGATCGCGTGTTCGTAGACGACGTGTGCGGCGGCCACGTCCTGAATCGCGAGTCCAGTGCTGTCGAAAACGCTCACGCCTTCGATATCCTCGCGACCCCCTCTGTTTCCGGCAACAATTTCGCCGATCTCGCCGTAGATGTCATCGTCAGCGAGTGTCCCATCGTGGAATGGAACGTTGATCTCGCCCGAGTGGGTGCACTGCTCGTAGTCGTCGATGACGATTGACGCGTCGAGCAAGAGGCCGTCCGCCAGTTCCTGTTTGCCCTCGGCATCGGCCCCCATCGCGTTGATGTGGGTGTGCTCGCCGACGTCGTCGGGATCGACGATTGGCTCCCGAACCGGGGTGACCGTCGAGAGGACATCACAACTCGCAGCCTCGCTCACCGAGCCGCCACGAACGTCAAAGCGATCCTCGAAGTGGTCGATGAACGCCTCGATCTGCTCGTTATCGACGTCCGAGACGACGACCTCTTCGATATCTCGAACCGTCGCGACAGCTTCAAGTTGGGTGTAGGCCTGAATTCCTGCCCCAATAATCCCCATCGAGGAGGCGTCCTCGACGGCCAGATAATCCGTGGCGACGCCAGCAGCCGCGCCGGTGCGTTTCTGGGTGAGAATGGTCCCATCGATCAATGCGAGTGGATAGGCCGTCTCCGGATCGCTGTAAATGACGGTGCCCATCACCGTCGGAAGGTCGAACTTCTCTGGGTTGTCCGGGTGGACGTTGACCCACTTGAGCGCGGCCGCATCCCAGTCCTCGGTTTCGAGATACGCGGGCATCGAGCGGAAGTCACCGTTGTACTTCCGGAGATCGATGTAGGATTTGGCGGGCATCTGGGCGTTCCCCAGTTCGTAGGCCTGGAAAGCATCCTCCACGCCGTCGATGAGTTCGTCCATTGGCATCTCGCGATCAACCTGGTCGCTCGTCAAGAGGCGCGTCGTGCGCGCTGGCATACCCGGAAGTTGAACGAGGCCGTACTTATATGGACCAGAATTCGATACGCGGTCAATCTCTTGCCTCAATTATGCGTACCTGTCGGGATTAGGCCGCCACGACGGCCATATCGGACGTTTCGGGATGATTCCCTCGAGACCCCGCATGGTACGGAATAACATATTGAAAATGGCCCCATATGGCAGTATCCAGCACCCCCTGAAACTCGATTCCCCCAGTCGACGATTGCAGTGAATCTGCCAGCCTGAAACTAGAGACGAGGGTACGAACTGGGCTGTGCAACATGTCGCAAGCGGCCACCCGAGGGAGCGCCTGGATGAAGCAACAGCTAGCCAGCTACATGACAATAGCAACGCAGTCTCGTCTTGCAGCTGATTTTTGCTCGAAACGGAGCGACCGGGGAGAAATATCGGTTTCGAATGGTCAGTTGGGAACGGGGAGCAGTTCGTTCTGGGTCGCGGACCGTCTGGCCCGTTCGGCAGATCGGAGCGGTCTTCGACCGCTCAACTCGCGGACTTCGTCCGCTCGTTCGTTCGGAGAGACTCGCTTCGCTCGCCTCTCCCGGCTCACGGGCAAACCGCGCCCGCTCGCACATACGGAGACTCCCTTCGGTCGTCTCCCGGCTCACGGGCAAACCGCGCCCG
>NZ_JAZKRK010000036.1:0-19543 GCF_036626455.1 Halodesulfurarchaeum sp.
ACGTGTAGCTTACCGTATCTGCGTCAACTGTGAGGGTGCCGGCGTCGTGATCCACAATAACCGCAACCGTGTCATCGTACGTGAAGTCGTGTAATGCCATCCCAGTCTGGAGGATCCCATCGCGCGACAATTCGACACTTGCAGATCCGAAGTCGATGTGAATCTGATCATCAGTAGCCGTTACATCACCCGAGTGACCGAATCGACGTAGTTCATCAATCAGTGTCTCCCACTCGTTGAGTTGCACTCGTGGTGTCATGCGTCGTTCAATCGTGATGCCGCGTTCAGGAAAGTCTTGGTGGGAAATCTGCCCACGCGATCCATGCAACGAATTCGTCGCTCCGTAATCTCCTTGATGACAACTAATTATTGACCGATACGCGTGTTGTATTCAGCACGCTCTGTGAGACCTAATCAGAGGTTGTCAGAAACCGACTGCAAGATACAAAGAGTGGATGCAGCACTCGGTCACTGTTGAGTTCACGCTGGTACTTATCAATCAGCCGTTCAGTAAATTTGCTTCCTTAACGACTTTGTCTGTCCGGCCACAACGGCGGGTATGGAATTCGACTTTGTGAGCTCGGTAGGCCCACTCGTCGTGATCGTCGCCGTCGCGATAGTCGCGCTAACGTCCGTGATGGCTCCTTCGACAGTCTTCATGATGGTCCTGCCCTCGATGATCGTCTTCTCGGTCATCGCGTTCTTCTTCGGGATGAAACACGGCGAGTTCCGCGCCAGTCCGTAGCGGTCCGGTTCGGACGCCGACGTCCGCGGGGTCGAGGTACACGCTCGCCCCGAGTTGCGCCGATTCCGATTAAATTCGGTGATCGATTCGCGCGTTGTATTCAGCACGAAGGTCGAGAACTAACCGATATCTAACTAAAATGGCCTGCAAGACTTAGAGGCTGCATTCAGCAGTGGGAGAGTTATCGCCACTTATGATATCCAACCGGACTACTCGCGTGTTTTTTTTTTGTTTGCCAGGCTTCTGTGGGTAGACACCGACTTCCCGCGTTTTACTCATCCTGGGAAGAATAGCGCAAATAACAACAGTGCCAACACCGCAAACACGATGCTAACCAGCACACCGTACCAGACTGCGCCGGCAGCTAAAAGCAGTCGGCTATTGGCGGGGAGATTCACGTCGCGGGTCACTGGGAGGACGACAGCGACGATCAGCCAGCTGACGACCACTACTAGAAATGTCGAGCCGAATGCCCACGCCGGTAGTAGCGGACTTCCGGCGGGAAACTGGATGCCGACCGCGAGGAAAATCAAGACGTGTGTGGCGACGACGACGGTGGCTAAGAGGGGGTAGTTCAGGAAAACTCGTCCGGTCGGCCATCGACCACAGAGGTCCCGTAGGCGCTCGGACAACAACATCGGCACCCACCCAACCGCCACCACAACCCACAGGATCGGCACGAGTACCAATGCGTTTCCGGAGGCCATATCTCGTTCAGATTTGCGTAACCGATACTTGTATTCTGGGGACATCAGAAAGTCGCTCACTGGTGGGTGGTAACCTTTACTTGTTCTGTCCAACGTAGCCTGACAGACACGCGCGCTATATTTAGCATTCATCAGTGTAACCTATTCTGATGCTTTGTCCGACTACTCTATGCATTCTCGGACACGAATTTTTATTCTTCTGAGCAAATGGAATCAGACAAAATTATTCGACAGAAACCTCCGGCAGTCGACTGACCTTCGCCTTGAGTTTAGTTTTCGAAAATCCACCTTTATCCGCCTGCCGATGATGGTTCGGACAAAGGACAATCAGGTTGCTCGGTTTGTTCGAGCCGCCCTCACTCCGTGGTTCGATGTGGTGTACTTCAAGATGATCAGAACGGTCTCCGCACCTTTCACAACGCTGAATGGCGCGTTCGTAAATTAGCGTGTTTTTGGTACTTTCCGGCGCTGGCGGGGTAGTCTCCACGTCAGAATCCGAACTCGATTTCCCGGAAGATGAATTGCTATCTTCCGACTCAAAAAGGAGCTCCGTGGTAGTATCCCACCCACTTGATTTGCCAACCAAAACGCCCCAGGCAAGAATCAATAGACCAACGAACGCCATGACAGCACCGACTAGGAAGACTGTCGTGGTTGGCTGCCATCCTTGAGTGACTAGAATAGCCCCGCCAACGATGACAAGTGCAATAGCGATAACTCCTGGGGGTGCATCTACATCCTCAAGGCCCTCACCGGCAGCGGTCAGTTCACTCCCGGCACCTTGATCGAGATTTGTGTTGATTGGCTCCATCTGATTGCCGGCACCAAGACCGAAGCTGCTGGGAGCACCGCCATGGGCCTTCTCCTCGAACAATCCCTCGACTTTCTCCTGATAAGTGATCTCATAGAGGCCTTCTTCTGTTTTTCGAGGCGCCAATCGCCGTATTATTGCCGCTCTAAGAAGCCTCGGTTTCGCGTCGGAAGATGGTTCCCTAGCTCAAATAGCCATTTGGCCGACCAAATATATTATGCGAATGCTTGACCGAAAATGTAGTGTGGATCTTCACACTCGCAAAGTCGCGATTGGACTCCTTTTTGGACTCCTCGTCGTCAGTGCCGGCTGTTCTGGACTCTTCGCTGATGAGGCTACAACCAGTGAATTGTTAGTCGTCAACCAGGATGAAACGGATCATTCAGTCGTCGTTGAAATAGTTGAGGATGGAAATCTGGTTTACTCGGATGGACGAACCCTCGGAGCGGAATCACAACTCAATATGGCTCGTTTCAATCGAACGGGCGAATTCGAGATGAAAATTACCGTCGATGGGAATTCGACCACCCTCAGTCATACCTTTGGTGAGGATTCGGATCCGCCTGATGTAACGAATATCGGCATCGATAATGATGGAAAGGTGACCGTGGAATAACCCTCCAGCTGAAGATGAATAGAGGAAAGAATCGGCTTCCCGGTTTCAGGTCTGACAGACCAGGCCACCTATACCAGCTATGAAAAATCCACACACTTCCCTTTCCCATGACGAACAGTACCTTTCAGATGGACGTTCTCTCAGTTACACACTAAGTGGAGCACCAGATGGGAACCCTGTTGTATTGCATCATGGGACGCCTGGTTCCAGATTGTTCGCTTCGCTGCTATCAGCGGTCGCTGCGGAGGAAGGGGTGAAACTGATCACACCGGAGCGTCCAGGATTTGGACAGTCGTCACCGCCACCAAATGGATGGACCTGGCAGGATTGGCAACACGATTTGACCGAACTCCTCCAGGGTGAATCAATCGAGAAGGCATCTGTTCTTGGCTTCTCCGGAGGTGGCCCCTTCGCGCTCGCAGCGGGTCGAGCCGAATGGGCGAGTCGAATCGCTCTCGTGAGTAGCGTCATTCCACCGTCTCGTAACGCCCTCGCGAAACTCTCGAAGATACCTTACACCCTTCGACTGCTGTTTCGGGTATCGGAAAAATTGGCGACCATCCGTGGCGCAGAGAGTGTTGTTAGACAGTATACGGACCAGACGGTGTCGGAAACAGTTGCCCAACAGATTGCCGCGGATTTCCACGAAGCCTTTCGTCAAAATGCAAAAGCAGTAGCTCGTGAAAATCGGTCATTCACCGAAGGGGTTCTCCCTCAAGAGCAGATGGCTGTCCCGATCCGGGCCTGGCATGGAGCCGAAGACACAAATACGCCCATCGAGAGCGTGGATAAGTTCATCGAGCGGAATGAAGGGGAGCTGATTACGACAAAAAGCGATCATTTTGGTACTTTACTTGAATGCAAGCAAGCGATACTGCATTGGCTTCGATAGGGGTAAAAACATGTGCCGAGCTATGTGAAGGGGCTACATGCATTTGGAATAAAAGCATGAAGCTTTGTCAGTCCGTCTCGAAGCGGCTTCACCTCCAAATTAGAGACTCCTCCCCAGTTGTTTCGTCGTCGATGGGGTCGATCGTGTGATCGAGTTCGCAAACGAGCACGTCGAATCGCAAGTGAATGAAGGGACAGTCGAGGGTGTGCTTCGCCAGGATGAGGGGTTCATCATCGTCGTGGACCCGACAGTGGTGGAGTACCGAACGGAGACTTGGCGACTGATCTAGTCATGAAATCCCGCAATGATCCATCATCCGTCGCCGCGGTACGTTTGCCCCCTCTAACCGACGAAGCGTCCTTTCGAGAGGCCTTACAAGGTCTCCTCACCGAAGCGAGGAAAACTGGCCATAGTATCAGCGACCAATCCTGGAAATGTGACTCCACGGCCACTGGAACCACCTGGGACGTGGAAATCACGACCGTCGAGACCCGGTAATCGCTCGGTTTGGGAGCAGAGAGCGTGAAGTTGCCGTCAGAACGAAAACACCGATTCGCTTTCTGAGTCTCGGAGCAGCACTTCGATCTCGTGTCCATCTGGTGTTTTCGTGAACCCATAATGGCCGTTGTTCTCGGCTGGGGACCGGTATCCCGGTGCCTCTCGGGTCATGAGTTGGTCCCAGTCGGCCTGCATGTCCTCGGCCCGAACGGCGATGTGGCCCCAGCCCTCTTCGTGGTCGTAGGTCCGGCCGTCGTAGTTGTAGGTGAGTTCGAGAGACATCGCCTCCGGCGAAGAGCCGGCCGGTTCGAGAAAGTAGTTCGCGAACGTGTCGGCCTCCCACCGACCGGCGAGTTCGTATTCGAACTTCCGGCTCCAGAACCCGATGGCCCGATCGGCATCCTCGACGCGGATCATCGTGTGATCGAGACTCCAGGTTGCGCCCTCGTCTCGCTGGACGAGTTCGATCTGGTGGCCGTCGGGGCCCTTGACGAAGGCATACCGGCCGCCACAGGATTCCGGGTCCCGATAGTCGGCGACGCCACCATCCAGCAACTGTTGGTAGGCCGATTCGAGTTGGCCTTCCGGTACCCGAACAGCGATGTGGCCCCACGCGTCACCGATATCCGGCGTTTCGCCCTTGTTGTGGGTCAGTTCGAGCATGGCGCCGTCCGGATGCACCTCTTCTGGGCCCAGGTAGACGATCGTGAACTCATCACCTTCGTATCGGTCTTTTTCCTCGTACTCGAGATGTGTCTGATACCAGTCCAGGGACTCCTGGAGGTCACTGACGCGGATCATCACGTGATCGAGGAGGCCGTTCATGAGTGGACGGACGAGCGGGTGGGGGAAAATGGCATTGCATCAAGCGAAGCGGACTGGGAAATCGATTCGAAAGACGTTCAGCGAACCGGACTCAGTTCCGACTCGCGACGAACACGGTCCGGGAATCTCCAGTCCCGTATCCCTCGTGGATCTCGAAGCCGAGCCCGGATGTTTCCAGTGTTGCACCGATCGTTGCATCGTCGAACGGCGTCATCTCCCGACTGTTCACGAAACACTCACCGGTCGGAGTGTAGGTGACGGCTCGCCATTCGAGCGTTCCGGAACCAGTGGGAACATGGTGGGCGACGCGAACATATTGTCCCTCCCTCGTCGTTCCGACGTCAAGCGCAGGTTCATTACCTTCTGTCGGGAGGGGTGAGTTGTCGAAGATGAGAAGCCCATTATTCCTGAGCCGGTCAGCCAGAGTCTCGATAGTGGGCGCTAATGCATCCGGCTGGAGATGGTTGATCACACCTCGAATGGCCACGACAACGTCGTACATTCCTGGAGCTGAGGTATCCGGGAGCGAAGCTTTGTGAAAGTCGGCGTCGCACTTGGACCGGGCGAGATCAAGCATGCCGTCGTATTTGTCGATTCCGGTCACATCCAGGCCAGCCCGCTTGAACCGACACGTATGCTCGCCCGTCCCACATCCGACCTCGAGCATTTGGTCGGCTGCTATACCATACCGGTCCAGTGTTTCCAGGACGAACGAGACGTCCCGGTCGTAGTCCCATTCGGACTGGATGGCATCGTACAACGCCGGGTGCTCAGTATACAGGTGCTCGGCCATCCGTGGCCTGAATGAGTGGGCTTGGCATAAAGAGCGGTCGGGCAGTGACCCCCTATCTCGCCCGGATTTATCCTTGCACTTATTCCGACTCGACGACCCGCCAATCGTCGACGAGTACCCCATCGGCCCCTGCTGTTCGCAGTGCTTCGACCGTCGCAGAATCTGGCACTGTCCAGGCGTTCACCGACAATCCCCGGTCATGGGCTGAGGCGATTCGATCGTCAGTGACCGTTTCATAGTGGGGATGGACGGCGTCGGCCCCGATCGATTCCGCAGCAGCAAGTTCGGGCTCCCAGCCAACCGATCGGTTCGGCTCGATCAGATGGGCCGTTTGAATACCGGACTCGGCCAGTGACCCGATCGCCTGCGGGACAAAGGACGAGACGAGGATCTCATTCTTGACCCCTTCGAGGAGTGAAAGTAGGTCAGTTGCCATCCCAGCGTGTTTGAGTTCGATATTGAGGCCGATTTCCGGAGGCACCGCATCGACCAGTGACTCGAGCCGTGGAATCGTCGTGTTGGTGTCCTCGAGTGTCATTTTCCGCAGTCCTTCGTTCGTGGTCCCTGCGACGGCGCCGGTTTCGTTTGTTACCCGGTCGAGAAGGCGATCGTGAAACACGACGATTTCCCCGCTTTGACAGCGCTGGACGTCGATTTCGATCATATCGACATGAGCCGGGACAGCCCTGGCCGCTGGAAGCGAATTCTCCGGGGCCCCAACCGGGCAGGCACGATGGCAGATTACGTCCATATCGGGTCTTTTCGGGCAATTGCCATAGACGCTGCTCTCTCAGCTCGGATTTGACGGACTACTCGAGATACCGTGTCTGATAGCCACTCTCGTTATGTCAACTCAGGCTGTAGAATTATATAGTGCAATGACAGGCTCTTCCCGATTCACCGACCGACGTGAGGCGGGGCAGGAACTTGGGGACGCACTGCAGGCACTCGACACGGAGTTCGAGATCGTTCTCACGATTCCACGAGGCGGATTGCCCCTTGGGCGTGCCGTCGCGGACGTGCTTGCGGTCCCATTGGACATCGTCGTGGCACAGAAAATCGGGGCACCGAACAACCCGGAGTACGCGATTGGAGCCGTGACGAACGACGGGACCGTCTGGCGAAACGAGGCGGCTATCAACCGGACTGGGGCGGACGAAACGTATTTCGAAACCCAGCGAGAGAGCGAGGCGAGAAACGCCCAGGAGAAAGCCGAGCGGTACCGGGGCGGCTCACAGCCCCCGAAACTCGAGGGAAAAACGGTCGCCGTTGTGGATGACGGGATGGCGACCGGTTCGACGATGCGAGCGGCGCTCAAAATGCTCTCCGACCGAGGTCCTGCGCGAATCGTAGTCGGCGTTCCCGTTGGTCCACTCGACACGATTCAGGAACTTGAGGCGCTTGTAGACGACCTCGTTTGTCTGGAAACGCCGAGTCACTTCAGGGCCGTCGGCCAATATTACGATCGATTCGACCAAGTGACCGACGACGAAGCGATGGCATACCTGGAATAATCAGGTCAGTCGATCGGGTTCCGGGGATTTCTCGGGCTTTTTGAGGATTCCCGAACGAATCTCGTCGGCCCGGTCGAGCATTGCAGGATAATCATCCCCGAAGAGGTGGAATCGAGCGACCCAGAACCCACTTGTTCGAGTTTGCTCGATCTCGTCGCCTGGTTCTACGAACAGTTCGATATCTGTATCGGTTACCGATTCTGCAAACTCGAAGTCGACGTACTCCTCTGCGGGTCCCTCCCCGAAGGTTACGACGTGGAACTGTGTGCCCATCGTCTCGTAATCCGGAGTCGGTTGCCAGTCAGGTTCGACAGCTGCTGTCCGATCGGGTCGGTCCCCGGCCAAATGCATGATCCCTTCGTATACCGACGTGTCAAACGCGCCCTGGTATAGTGGCTCCCAGACTGACGCCGTTCGACCGTTGACTTCCGTAATGACATGTCTCTCCGGCAGTCTAAATATCTCAACGTTCCAGAAGCTCTGCTGGAAGCCGTGTTGATTGATTGCATCGGTTGCGATGTCGATCAACTTCTCCTGGGCTTCTGTCGGCAACGTCGAAGGGGTCGAGTAATTGTCAATGGCCAGTTCCTCGCCCTCGTAGTAGTTGTGATCGGAGATGGCCCAGATCTGGATCTCCCCGTTCGGATCGACCCAGCCTTCCACACAGTGTTGGGTCCAATCTTCGAGGGGTTCCTCGACCATCATGATGTCCTCGGTGGCAAGCGGGTATTTCTCCGTATCCACGTAGGCGCCAAAGAAGTCCTTGAACGGGCCGGTATACTTCGGGAGTTCTCGCTCAACGACGGACATCGCTTCTTCGTATTCCTCTCGATTATTGACCCGGTACTGGAGCAGTGTCATCGTAAGGAATGGCGGTTTGAGGTACGCCGGGAACTGGATGTCGTACTCGCCCCACTCGCCGGTTTCCAGATCGATGTAGTCGAACCAGGGAACGTTCGGCTGGTGTTTTCGGGAGTAGTATTTGTGATCTGCGAGAAAGATGGGTTCGAGTGATGGGCCCGGCAAGTCGTGCCGATCGATCAAGACCCCGCCCACGAGATTTGCGACGTCATGGGAGAAGAGGACCCCATCAATGTCCTCTGTTTCGACATAATCTGAGGCCCGTTCTGTGTACTCGACCATGTCGAATTCCGGGCCCGGTTGTGGGTAATCGAAATCCTCGTCTTCGAACCAATGGAGTTCGTAATCGAGATCACGCCCACCCAATTTGTCCCGATCACGATCGGTCGGAAGCAACACCAACAGGTCAGGTTTCGTGGATGTGGGATCTGTACCCATGTTGCAAGATACCATTAGGCTTGGTAAAGAGGTTACGATTGCTGGTTCTCGTGGAAACCCGACGATGTAAACGGGATATTCGAGAGGTAATCGGACAAATATTGCCATTTCAGCCCGTTTGTCTCGGGTTTTTGAAAGCGCTCCCTGAAGCAAATACCACGTTCGAAAAATTCATACCCCCCTGTCTATTTCTTCTCAAGAATGTCAAAATCTCGCATTTTTGCCGCGGTTGAGTCCGAGCGCGACTCGTTGGTCGGGCTCGCACGGGATATCTGGGAGCACCCCGAGATCGCACTCGAGGAGGAATACGCCGCGAACCGGCTTCGCGAGGAGCTCGAAGACGCCGGCTTCACGATCGAACGGGGTGTCGGCGGCATGCCGACGGCGTTCACCGGGACCTACGGGTCCGGCGAGCCGACGATCGGGATTCTTGGCGAGTACGATGCACTGCCAGACCTCTCACAGACGGTCTCGACGAATCGGGAGGCCGTGGAGGTCGGCGATCCGGGACACGGTTGCGGTCACAATCTTTTCGGCGTTGCGGGCATCGGAGCGGCGATGGCTCTGGCTGAGGCGATCGACAGAGGCGACGTGGATGGGACCGTCCGCTTCTACGGCACGCCCGCCGAGGAGACCATCATCGGGAAGGTGTTTATGGCCCGGGCGGGTGCGTTTGACGACCTCGACGCGGCGCTGACCTGGCATCCTGCTGACGTCACCGGCCCCCAGCGGACCAGTTCGCTCGCGGTCGACTCGATCAAGTACACATTCAAGGGGACCCCCGCGCATGCGGCGATGGCCCCGGGAGCGGGACGGAGTGCCCTCGATGCCGTTCAGCTCATGAATACGGGGGTCGAATACCTCCGCGAACACGCTCCTGACCGGGCACGTATCCACTACACCATCACCGACGGCGGCGGGGCGCCGAACGTCGTCCCGGCCGAAGCGACAGTCTGGTACTTCATCCGTTCGCCGAGCCGGCCCCAGGTCGAGAACCTCACGAATCGCGTCAACAACATCGCCGAAGGCGCGGGTCTGATGACCGAAACCGGCGTCGAGCGCAATTACGTGACCGGGGCGTGGGAACTCCTTACGAACGACACGATCGGGGATGTCATGTGGGAAAACATGCAGGACCTAGGGTCGATTCCCTTCGACGAAGAAGACCGGGCATTCGCCGCCGAACTCCACGAGACGATCGATACGGAGACGCTACTCACGCGCCTTGCGGACCTTCCCGAGGACGTGAGGGAGGCGGTCGAGGGGGAATCCCTCGCCACCGATCCGTTCCCGCGAACCGACGCCGCGCCATTCATGATGGGCTCGACTGACGTCAGTGACGTGAGCTGGATCGCCCCGACTGCCCAGTTCCGGGTCTCCACCTGGCCAGTGGGGGCGCGGGCACACACCTGGCAAGCCACTGCCGCGAGCGGGGGGTTCGGCTTGCGGGCGGTTTCGTACGCCGCGAAGGTTCTCGCCGGGACGGCGTATGATCTTATGGTGTCGCCCGACCGGCTCGAAGCGGCGACCGAAGAGTTCGAATTGGCGACGGGGAAGCGGAGCTATGAGACGCCCTTGCCCTCGGACGCCGAACCTCCATTTAGAGGCGGGATACAGTATTAAGCTCAGCCCCAGCCGACGAAATACTCGTATGCGACGACCACGACGATCCCGATGATAGCCATCGCCGCGGTCTTCGTGATCGTGTCTATCTGGAGCGTGGAAGCGACGTAGATTCCGGCCGCTCCCGCGGCGGCGATCAGGAGAAATGGCCGCCAGCCGTCGCGTTTTGCCCCTGTTCGAACCATAGTTGTCCCACGCCGGGTCACCTTATAAAGCCCACCGACAGGTTGGATGCGGTGGGAGAACGGACACGTCATCGAATCGGAAATAAATCTGACTTTTGATATAAATATTTCGGCAAACAAATAAGTGAATTTACTAATCAAAAGCCAAACTAGCACGGGGGAGGACTCACCAATCTTCGAATTACTTCTCACTAAATTTTTGAATTACTAAATATACACCAAAACTAATTAAAAATACGAAACTCAAATCGAATTTAATGTGAACACTCTGTACGATTTGACTGCAAACTGAATAGTCCGGTACAAAATTAAAATAAACAAGAATAGAAACAACGGGATAGCTCCGGGAAATATGATTTGATAACGCTACAGAATTTCAATGGCGAAGCCCCTGCATCGAACGGGCGCCGACGGTGGCTGTCTCCCTTGCCGGGGGCCCGTTCCAGTTACCCGGTCTGTGTCACCCGGGATTCCCGTCGGCAAAGAATTATATATGCGGCAGCAAAAGCTGGCCCAAATAGATGGCCGCCGATTCTGAAACCCGGGTCTCTCTGGAGAGGGCAACTAAGGACTACGGGTCAGTAGTTGCCGTGAAGGACATCGACCTCGAAATCGAGCCGGGTGAGTTCGTCGTCATCGTCGGACCGAGCGGCTGTGGGAAGAGTACCACCCTGCGAATGATCGCCGGCCTGGAGGAGCTCACCGAGGGGGACCTGTACTTCGACGACCGGAGGATGAATGCGGTCGAGCCGAAGGATCGCAACGTCGCCATGGTGTTCCAGAACTACGCCCTGTACCCACACATGACTGCACGTCGAAACATGGTCTTCGGCATGAACGCCGGCGGGCAGTCCTATTCGAGCGAGGAGATCGAAGCACGGGTGTCCGAGGCTGCCGAGGTGCTGGGTATCACCGACCTCCTCGATCGGAAGCCGAAACAGCTCTCCGGCGGGGAACGCCAGCGTGTCGCCCTGGGCCGGTCGCTCGTCAGGGACCCCGACGTGCTCTTGCTCGACGAACCGCTCTCGAATCTCGATGCGAAACTCCGCATTCAGATGCGGACCGAACTACGCGAACTCCATCACGAACTCGGGACCACGACCGTCTACGTGACCCACGACCAGACCGAAGCCATGACCCTCGGGGACAAGGTCGTGGTGATGGAGGACGGCGAGATCCAGCAGGTCGATCCGCCGACGGCGCTTTACGATTTCCCGGAGAACCAGTTCGTGGCGGACTTCATCGGGGAACCGCCGATGAATATGCTCCCCGTCGAAATCCGCGAGACGGACGGTGGCCACGTCGCCACTTTCACGGTCGGGCCACAGGATTTCAGGCTCCCGCTTCCCGGAACGGACGGCCCCTCCACGCTCACCGGTACGGATGCACTTCTGGGGGTGAGACCTGGAGATATACACCGAGCGGACCCCGACGAAAACGAGCCGGGAACGGTCCTCGAACTGACCGTCGATATCACGGAGCCGCTGGGCGAGTCGTTGCTTGTCCACGGGCGGGCCGGCGATCAGGAGGTGACAGTCGAACTCGACGCGCACGCGATAGTCTCCAAGGGGGAAACGATCTCGCTGGGATTCGACCAGGACCGGCTGCACCTCTTCGACCCGGCCGACGACGACGCGCTTTATCACTCGGCCGAACCGGGTCAGGACGAAGCGTGACCGAGGGATCGGTTCGGAGGTAGCGGGCTCGTACGAGCCGACGGTCCCGTTCGAACTGGGGCAGTAAAGTTTTTGCAAGTGGACTTAGAATCCAGATTATAGTCACATGTTACCGAACGACCCGGATACCGGCGGGAAGACGTATTCACGGCGAAAACTACTGAAAGCCGGCGGTGCGGCGGCGGTTGTCGGGCTTGCCGGGTGCGCGGGTGACGGCGACGACACCGGCGACGGGACGACCGAGGCGGGTACGACGACCGCGGCCGGGACCGTCGAAGACCAGGAGGTAACCATCAGCTTCTGGCCGGCATGGGGCGGATACTACGAGGAGACGTTCAACGCGATGGTTTCGAACTTCGAAGAGGAGTACCCGAACATTACCGTCGACATGTCCGCACAGGGGAGTTACACCGAGTCCCGGACGGCCCTTTTCAACGCGGCCAACGCGGGCAATCCCCCGGACATCGGCCACATCGACAAGAAGGACGCGATCGTCGCCCGCGATAGCGGGTTCATGACCGCGGTCGAGGACATCTGGCCGGACGTCCCCACCGACGACTACGTGGGCCCAGCCCTCGGGACGAGCGTCATCGAGGGGAAGACGTGGTCGATTCCGTTCAACAACTCCCAGATCGTGATGTACTACAACGAGGATCACTTCGAGGAGGCGGGGCTCGACCCGGACTCTCCGCCGGACACCCTCGAGGAACTCGCCACGGCTGCTAATACGATCGTCGACGAGGGGGTTGCGGACTACGGCGTGACCTGGCCGAATCACAACTGGTGGGTTCACAGTTGGATGGGCGAGCAGGAGGCCTTCGTCGCCGACAAGGAGAACGGGCGGGTCGGGGAGCCGACGGAAGTTTACTACAACAGCGATACCGCCGTGGACCTCTTTGACTGGTGGGTCAACGATCTCGGTGACGCGTACCTCAACCCCGGAATCAAGGACTGGGGGGCAGCCGAACAGGCTTTCCAGAACGGGGTTTCTTCCATGTTGATGGACTCCTCGGGTTCGATCGCGTATCTCCTCGAAGGCTTCAGAGACAGTGGCATCAATGCGAGTGTCGCCCCGCTCCCGGTGCCCGGTGAACGGATCGGGCACAACATGGGTGGGGCCGCTGTTTGGGTCACGGACAAGGATCGGTCCGAGGCCGAGCGGGACGCGATCAGGAAGTTCCTCGAAAACATGACCGGTCCGGAACAGCAGGCCCTGTACTCCAGGGAGACTGGGTACTTCCCGTCCCACGAAGAATCCTTCACTGTGCTCCAGGAGAACAACTTCTACGAAGACAACCCGGCCTTCGGCGTGGCGTTCGATCAATACGAGGCGTGGGAGGAATATCCGATGAATCAGGGCATCCTCATGGGTCCGAGCGCGGAGGTCTTCAAAGAGCTGGAGCGACAAGTTGACACTATGCTTCAGGGAACTGCCGTCGACGCGGCGGCCCAGGCGGCCAAAGACTTCGGCGACAGACGACTCGCGCGATACGTCCGGGGCTAACGCACTCCCCAATCGATGACCCACAGCTCTCCCAATCGATGAGCGAAATTTACACGCAGGACTGGAAGGCGTATCTGCTGTTGTTGCCCACCCTCGTCGTCAGCGTGGCGTTTCTGTACTACCCCGCACTGAAGACTTTCCGACTCGCGCTCTACCAGACGGTCGCGGCGGGGGCGAACCGCATCTACGTCGGACTCGATAACTTCGTTTGGCTGCTCGAAAGTCCGAACTATCACTACAGCTTCTTCATTTCGCTCGTCTTTGCGGCCATCGTCGTGGTGGGGTCGATGGCCATCGCGCTGTACCTCAGCTACCTGATCTACCGCGTCGCGGTGGGAACCTCGGGCTATCTGGTTTCGGCTATTCTCTCGTACTCGTTTTCCTTTACCATTGTCGCGACGATCATGGTGTTCCTGCTGGAGCCATCCGTCGGCATTCTCACCTACCTCATCGAACAGGCACTCGGCTTCGAAGTCAACTGGGTGTCAAACAGCACGCAGGCCATCGTCGTCGTCTCGGGTACCTCGATTTTGAAGATGGTCGGCTACAACGTCATCTTCCTCATCGGGGCGTTGAGTTCCATCCCGGAGACGATCAACGAGACGGCAAAACTCGACGGGATCGGGCACCTCCAACTGCTCTCGCGGGTGTACGTGCCCCTGATCTCGCCGACGCTCGCGTTCCTGTTGATCATGAACACCGTCTATGCCTTCTTCCTCCCCTTCCCGGTCATCGACGTGATGACCAGCGGGGGGCCAGGGAACTCGACCTCGATCCTGATCTATCACCTCTACGAAACGGCGTTCAGCCAGAGCCAGATGGGCCTCGCCGCCACGGAGTCGATCGTCCTCTTCGTCCTCGTCGGTGGATTGATCGTCATCCAACTGGTGTGGTCCGATCGGGCCGCCCACTTCGGAGGGACCTGAAATGAGCGTCGCAAATTACCTCGAAAAGACCCAGCTTCGCGCGACCGTCGAGCGCTACGTTCGACTCGTCCGCCGGGAATGGAAACTCCACGCCCAGCTCATCGTGACCCTCTTCGTGCTCCTGGTGCCACTCGTGCTCGTGTTGCTCATGAGCACCCAGTCGAAGGCGGAGATCCTCGATTTCACCTACATCGGCCTCGGGAGCGACGGGCTGGACAACTATCGCGTGGTCCTCGAGCGGTACGGCTTCCTGAATTATCTGAAAAACAGCTTCGTCATGGCTTCGCTGATCGCGGTCGGTAAAGTCGGAATCTCGATGCTTGCCGCACTCGCCATCGTTTTTTTCGACTTCCGCTTCAAGCGCCTCCTGTTCCTGTTCATTCTCCTCACGTTGACCTTGCCGGTTCCGGTGCGGATCGTCCCGCTGTTCGAGATCATGGTCGACATGGGCTGGAACGACACGATGTACGCCCTCGTCCTGCCCTATCTCGCGAGTGCGACGTCGGTCCTGCTGCTCAGACAGCACTTCCTCTCGATCTCCGAGTCACTCGTGGAAACCGCCCGTCTCAACGGCGTCGGGCCGCTCAAGTTCCTGGTGTACGTTCTGATTCCGATGTCGAAGAGCATGATCATCGGTCTTTTCGTGATCGCGTTCATCTGGGGCTGGAACCAGTACCTCTGGCCGCTCGTGGCCATCCAGTCCAGCAGCCAGCAGGTCGTACAGGTGGGCCTCGCCGAGCTGCAGGGCGCGACCGGGGGTGGACAGACGCTCTGGGGACTCATCATGGCCGGAACGGTCCTCGCGCTGTTGCCACCGCTAATCATCCTGATCCTCGCGAACCGGCCCCTGCTGGAGACGTTCAACGTCCAAATGAAGTGATTTCTTCCCGATTTTCTCCGTCACAAATCTCTCGACGACTGTCCCGCCGCTCGAACGCTCTCAAACGAACAGCAAGACCAGCCCGGAGACCGTCGCTCCAGCGGCGACGAGTACCGACGTCGCGACGGTCACCGGTCTGGTGAGGGTTCGGTTCATCGAGACGACCAATGCAAGTTTGACCAGTATGCTGGCGGTGACACCGGCGATGATCGCCAGCGACGCGAGGTGGACGCTGATGTTGCCTGACTGGACGAGCAACACCGCACTCGTCGTGACGGCGCCGCTCGAAACGAGCCCGCTGAGGAAACTCGAGACGACCAGGCCGGAGGCTCCATAGGCACTCTGGGCACCCGCCGAGAGCACGAGGACCACGAGGAAGAGGCCCCCGAAGGTCAGCGCCGACCGGAGGTTAAAGGGGGAGTCAAAGTCCAGGTCGAAGGAGACCGTCCAGTCGCTCATCACATAGGAGAGGACGATGCCGGTGATGACGATCGTCCCGAGTGGGGCGACGAGCGTGAGCGAGATGCCCGGGATAAAGAGGCTCGCGATCAGGAGGTCCCGGGTGGCCATCGCGGCGTTTGCCAGCATGATCGAGCCGACCGCGAGCTGATTGAGCGCCGAGTTCGAGCGGGTTCGCGACACCATCTCCCCGATGACAGCCGTGGAGTTCGCCAGGCCGCCGAAGAAACTCGTGACCGCGATCCCCTTCGCCCCGTAGCGGGCCACCACGAGGTAGTTGACGAAACCGATGACGCTGATCACCATGATGAGCAACCAGACCGTTTGGGGATCCACAGCGTTCCACGGGTCGACGGACTCGCTTGGCAACAGCGGGTAGATGACGAAGGCGATAACCGCGAACTCGACTGCGCTGCGGATCTCCGCCTTTTCGAGGTTCTGGGCGAAGCCGTGTAGCTCCCGGCGGAGCACGAGCAACAGCGTCGTGACGACTGCCGCGAGGACCGCCTCGAAGTAAAACCCCTTCGCCGCGAGGACGCCGATCGCGTACGCGAGGACCATTGACACGGAGGTCGTGAGAAGATACTGGTCCTCGTCCCCGAAGAGCCCGCCGGCGGCGAAGATACTGCCCTGGATGACCACCAGGAGTCCCCCCAACACGACCAGCGCCGACACGCCGGTGACGACCGCGGCCGCCCCGAGCGTCGAGATGATCGTGAACGTCCGCAGGCCCGCAGGCTTCTGTGACCACTCTCGCTCGATTCCCATGAGCAGCCCCAGGGTCGCGGCGAGCCCGATTTTCGTCGCGTTCGGGTAGTGCACGAGCAGGTAATCAGGATCCGGTGTCGGCACTCCCTGGACCGCGGCGATCAGGTCGACGGTGGGGGCTGTAATCATGCGTGGTCACCTGTGGGCCGCGCCGGTTATACTGTGTTTTATTCCCATACGTAGTACTATATAGATATTACAAAAGGGTTGTGCCCGCCGTGGATCGTGTCCGGGTCGGGATTCGGTGTGAGCGGGATGCCCCTGCTCCGATATCGCTGCCGCCAGTTTGCAGCGTCTCCATCAACCCGACAGTCGGGCTTCGAGTGTCTCCCGAAGCGAGGTTGCGTCGTCGACGATCAGGTCTGCCGCAGACAGGTCCGACTCGCGGTTGCCGTCCCCGCGAAGCGCGATGCATGCCATTCCAGCCCGGACGGCCGACTCGACGCCATGATGGGAGTCTTCGACCGCGATGGCGTTTGCGGGATCGATACCGACCGACTCCGCCGCCCGCAGGTAGGGGATCGGGCTGGGCTTTGATTCGCCGTCGATGTCGTCGTCTCCGAGCACGACGTCGAACTCGTCGCCGAGTTCGAAGCGATCGAGCACCAGCTCCACCCACCGCCTTGGGGAGGCGGAGACGAGGCCGACGGCGATCCCACGATTCCGAACGTTTTCGAGAAGTTCTCGATAGCCATCGAGCAACCCGGCCCGGTTCCGGTAGATCTCCTCGGCCCACCGGTCGTACTGCTCGAGAAACTCCGTTCTGGAGACAGTGAGGGTGTATTCCTCGGCATCTGCGAGGAACTCGTACGTGTCCGTAATGCTCCGGGCCCGGATTTCCGCTTGGGGGATGGACTCTTCGGTGATGGCCGGGAGAATTTCGGTCCGCTCCACGGTTCGCCATTCGACCGCCGTGTCGACGGTAACCCCGTCCATGTCGAAGAAGACGACCTTGGGCGCCATTCGCTTCTCTTTCCGACACTCGGCCTGATAAACGTTTGTCCGTCCGGAGCTGACGGATAGCTAGCGGAAGCCTCGCCCTTCAGGGCGGGGAGGAAGTCAACGCCCAGTTGTGGATTTCCGGTGGCGGTCACCGACCGACGCCATTCGATTGCCGTACCCTTAAGGGAGGACACACACAGAGTGCATACGAACACCATGCCGGAGCACACGGGGGTCCTCGTAATCGGGGGCGGGTCGACGGGCACCGGCCTCGTCCGCGATCTGGCCCGTCGCGGCGTCGATGCGACCCTCGTCGAGTCTGGCACGCTCGCCAGTGGCACTACAGGTCGGATGCACGGCCTGCTCCACTCCGGCGCCCGCTATGCCGTCTCCGACCCTGAGAGCGCCCGAGCGTGCATCGCAGAGAACGCGATTCTCCGGGACATTGCCGGCCACTGCATCGAGCCCACCGGGGGACTCTTCGTGAAGCGACCGGCTGATTCAGCGTCGTATTTCGAGCGGAAGGTGAAAGCCTGTCGGGAGTGTGATATTCCGCTTGAGGTCCTGTCCGGCGAGGAAGCGCGATCTGTCGAACCGGCGCTCGATCCGGCCGTGGAGAAGGCAATCGCCGTCCCGGACGCCGCAATTGACCCGTTCCGGCTCTGTGTGGCAAACGCGGTGGACGCCGAAACGCACGGTGCCCGGATCGAAACCCACACAGAGGTCCTCGACCTCCTCGTCGAGAACGGGGCGGTTGTGGGGGCCGTCGTGGCCCACGGCTCGAACGCAGGTGGAGGCGAGGCGGAAACGGACGAAGCCCGTGAAACGATACACGCGGACCACGTCGTCAACGCCGCCGGCGCCTGGGCCGGTCAGATCGCCGCGTTCGCGGATATCGATATCGCCGTCCGACCCTCGAAGGGCGCGATGACGGTGCTCAACTCCCGGCCCGTCGACACCGTCATCAACCGTTGCCGGCCAAAGGATGACGCAGATATCATCGTTCCACACGAGACGACGGCGATCCTGGGAACGACGGACGTCGAGGTGAAGGACCCCGACGCGTATCCCGAAGCCCAGTGGGAGGTCGACCTGCTGATAGCGGAGTTGAGTGAACTGGTTCCCGGGATTCAGGACGCCCGGACCGTTCGCTCCTACTGGGGAGTGAGACCGCTCTACGAGCCACCGGAAACCGGGACCGCCGATCCGACGGATATCACGCGGGACTATTTCGTTCTCGACCACGGGTCCCGAGACGACACGCCCGGGCTGACGACTATCGTGGGCGGCAAACTCACTACCTACCGGCTGATGGCCGAGGCAGTCGGCGATCACGTGTGCGAGAAACTGGGGGTCGACACAGCGAGTGATACCGCATCGGCCCCGCTCCCGGGGAGCAAACACCCCGGCGATCTCGATGCTGCGATGGATCGCTTTGGACTGCGCTCGCCAGTCGCTCGCCGGAGTGCCGAGCGGCTGGGGTCCCGAACCGAGACCGTTCTGGCCGAGGCCGACCCGAACCCGGTGGTCTGCAACTGCGAGGCGGTGACCCGGGCCGAAGTAACAGACGCTATCGAGCAGGTGGGCCCGGACCTGAACGCGGTCCGGATCCGAACCCGGGCCTCGATGGGGAACTGTCAGGGCGGACGTTGTGGCCACCGACTCGCCGCCGAACTGTATCCGGCCCACGACGAAAAAACGGCTCTCGAAGCGCTCGATTCCCTCCGGGCCGAACGATGGAAAGGGCAGCGTCATGCGCTATGGGGAACCCAGCTCGCCCAGGCGATGCTGAACGACGCCCACTTCCGCACCACGATGAACGAAGATCGGGACCCGGCACGCACCGGCGAAACAGTGGATTGGGCAGCCTTCGACGACGG
>NZ_JAZKRK010000037.1:0-16249 GCF_036626455.1 Halodesulfurarchaeum sp.
TACAGTACAGCCGCTGAAATGCCGATTCCCTGTTGACCGCGAGCCTGCTCTCTTTTGTGAAACCGAGACCCATAGAGCAGCTTTCCGAAGACCTTTGGCAGTTCCTCGGCCGTGATTCCCGGCCCGTTGTCCTCGATGATGAGCCGGTACATGTCATCGACTTCCCGAATCTCGACGTAAATATCGGGGAGGTAGCCGGCCTCTTCTGCAGCGTCGAGAGAATTATCAACCCCTTCCTTCGTGGCGGTTACGAGTGCTCGGGCTTCGCTGTCGAAGCCGAGCATGTGTTTGTTCTTCTCGAAGAACTCGGCGATGGAGATCGATCGCTGCTCGGCTGCGAGTTCGTCAGCGACTGCACCCGCGCCCTCTGGTGGCGAATCGAAGGCCGTCATTAACTTGGTACGGAGTTTTGTGGCCCCATTAAAAAGGTTCCCGGTACCTGGAACCGAACGTGTCAAATCGCCAGCCGGAGCCGCCGTTTACGCGCGCACGCGTACGGGGAACTTTTTAAGGCAGCACGTATTACCTATACCCACTTCATTCATGGTCGCGGAATCCAATTATGGCGCCGGCCAAATTCAAGTCCTCGAAGGCCTCGAGGCCGTCCAGAAGCGACCCGCAATGTATGTGGGTTCGACGGACAGTCGCGGCCTCCACCATCTCGTCTACGAGGTCGTCGACAACGCGATCGATGAGGCCCTGGCCGGTCACTGTTCACATATCGAAGTCGAATTACACGATGACGGGTCGGTAAGTGTCCGTGACGACGGCCGGGGCATTCCGGTCGACACCCACGAAGAATACGACCGCCCGGCAGTCGAGGTCATTCTGACCATCCTCCATGCTGGCGGCAAGTTCGACAAGGAGTCCTATCAGGTCTCCGGGGGCCTCCACGGCGTCGGTGTCTCTGTGGTAAATGCCCTCTCCGAATGGCTCACTGTGGAGGTCGATCGAGATGGCCATCGCTACGAACAGCGCTTCGAACGGGGAGAACCAGCCTCGGAACTCGAAGTCGTCGACTCGATTCCCGAGGACCAAACCGGGACGCGAGTTCGATTCAAACCGGACACGGACATCTTTGAGGTCGAGGAGTTTTCCTTTTCCACGCTCGAATCCCGCCTCCGAGAGTTAGCCTTTCTGAACTCCGGGGTTCGCATCTCGCTCATTGACGCCCGTGCTGAGGAGACGGACCGTGCGACCTTCGAATACGAAGGCGGCATTCGGGAATTCGTCGAATACCTCAACGAAACCCGGTCACCGCTTCACGACGATGTCATCTATCTCGAAGACGAATCTGAAGGGGTTCAGGTCGAGATCGCGATGCAGGCCACGGAGGACCTTCAATCATCCACTCACGCCTTTGCAAACAACATCAATACGCGTGAAGGTGGCACACATCTCACCGGGTTCAAAACGGCGCTGACACGCGTCGTCAATGGCTACGCGGCGGATCACGACCTATTGGGGGCGATCGATGGCGAGAACCTCAAAGGCGAAGACATTCGTGAGGGTCTCACGGCAGTCATCTCGCTCAAACACCCCGATCCGCAGTTCGAAGGCCAGACAAAGACGAAACTGGGAAACAGCGATGCTCGCGGCGTCGTCGAATCCGCACTCCACGACGGTCTCAAAACCTACTTCGAGGAAAACCCGGATACTGCCGAGGCCATCATCTCGAAAGCGATCGAGGCAGCCAAAGCTCGGAAAGCAGCACAAAAGGCCGAAGAGTTGACGCGGCGAAAAAGCGCACTCGAAAGCACGTCTTTGCCAGGTAAGTTGGCCGATTGCCAGGCGAAAGATCCCGATAGCTCCGAATTGTTCATTGTGGAAGGGGACAGCGCTGGGGGATGTTTTGTCGGTACCACTGAAGTAGCACTCGCTTCAGGGGAGGCGAAGTCGTTTGAAGAACTTGTCAGTGCGTATGAAAACGGCCAAACCCACTATTGCTACACAGTTGATGCGAACGGTAAAATCGGTCTTGGCGAAATCAGAAATCCACGCATCACACAGGAAAACGCAGAACTCGTCGATGTCACCTTAAACGATGGAGAGCGAATTCGCTGTACACCTGACCATCAATTCATGCTTCGGGATGGTAAGTACATTGAGGCGCAGGATTTGAAGCCAGGTCAATCGTTGATGCCTCTGTACCGAAAAGTTTCGGACACTGATGAGCCGAATATTACCATCGATGGATACGAAATGGTCAAACAGCCCATCATGGGCGATTACTGGAAATTTACTCATTTACTCGCAGACGAATATAATCTCGGCCAAGGCGCATACACCGAGTCCGATGGATCCCATACGCACCATATAGATTTTGATAAGTCGAACAATCGACCGGACAATCTCAAAAGACTGCCCAAAGATGAGCATCTGGAGGTACATCAAAAGCACGCCGAAGAAAATCTACACACCGAAGAAGTATTCGAAAAATTGAGAGAGCTGAAACAAACTGAGGAGTTCCGTGAGAAGATGAGTCGGCGGATGCAGCAAGAGGAAACTGTTGAAATCCTTCGAGAGCAGGCCTTGGAGCAATGGGAAGATGAAGAGTATAAGGAGTATATGCGAAACGCTTGGCAGGAATATTACGAAAATAATCCTGAATATCAAGAACGGGTACGAAAACGCCTCACAGAAGAAGCAAGAAAATATTGGTCCAATGAAGAACACAGAGCCGAACAATCTGACCGTGTAGAACGATACTTTGAGGAACATCCCGAAGAAAGAGAAAAGAGGCGGAAAAGAGCGAAGGAGCAGTGGGATAACGAAGACCTCCGGGAATGGCGTGCAGAGAAAACCAAAGAGCAATGGACACAGGAATTCCGGGAAAAGCGGATGCTGGCCTACAACGAAACCTATTGGGAAAACACGATCCCCTTTATGAAAGAGGTCCTGGAAGAAGAGGGAGATCTCAGCAGCTACAATGAACATCGTCGAGAAGAAGACGATCCTAACGTTCTGACAAAGGAGACGACTATCGAGAAGTTTTTCGAAGACGAAACAGCCCTCCTCCAAGCCGTTAAAAGCCACAACCATTCGGTTGCTGCAGTCGAACCCGTGGAAGAAACGGCCGAGGTATATGACCTAGAGGTTCCAGGAACACACAATTTCGCTCTCAAGTCGGGAGTCTTTGTTCACAATAGCACCAAACAGGCCAGAGACCGCGAGTTTCAGGCAGTACTCCCGGTCAAGGGAAAGATCCTCAACGTCGAGAAACACCGACTCGACCGGATCCTCGAAAACGAAGAAATCCGGGCCATGATTCGAGCGATCGGAACCGGCATCGGGGAAGAATTCGAGCTCGATAACCTCCGATACGGTCGAGTTGCGATGGCCACCGACGCCGATGTCGACGGCGCCCATATCAGAACGCTCCTACTCACGTTCTTCTACAGACACATGCGGCCGCTTTTGGAAAACGGCCATATCTATGCGATCAAACCACCACTCTACCGCATCCGCTATCGTGGTAACACCTATGACGCGATGACCGAAGCAGAACGGGAGGAAATTATCGAAGAGAAGTGCAACGGGAATCCAACCCAGGTCCAGCGGTTCAAGGGCCTCGGCGAGATGAATCCCGAACAGCTCTGGGATAGCGCGATGAATCCAGAGAACCGAATTCTCAAGCGGATCACGATCGAGGACGCCGCCGAGGCCGACCGGATGTTTTCGGTGTTGATGGGTGATGCGGTTGAGCCGCGCAAGCAGTTCATTCAGGATCACGCGACGGACGCAGACTGGGTGGATATCTGATGAGTTCGGAACTACCAGACCCGGCCGGACAGGTCGGGGACGAGATCGAGACGGTCAGAGTCGAGGACGAGATGGAGCAGTCCTACATCGATTATGCGATGAGTGTGATCGCCGGCCGGGCGCTGCCGGACGTCCGTGACGGGCTCAAGCCGGTTCATCGACGGATCCTGTACGCAATGCACGAGGCTGGAATTTCGAGCGGCTCGGGTCATCGCAAGTCATCCTCGATTGTCGGGGAGACGATGGGTAACTTCCACCCGCACGGTGACAGCGCCATTTACGACACGCTCGTGCGGATGGCCCAAGACTTCTCGATGCGCCATCCACTGGTCGACGGCCAGGGGAATTTCGGGTCTGTTGACGGAGACCCGGCAGCGGCGATGCGGTACACGGAAAGCCGGATGGCCCCGATCGCCGAGGAACTGCTCGCGGATATCGAGAAGGACACCGTCGACTTCCAATCGAACTACGACGACCGACTCGAGGAACCCACCGTGCTACCGTCAGCCGTTCCGAATCTGCTCGTGAACGGCTCCTCCGGCATCGCCGTGGGGATGAGTACGAACGTCCCGCCCCACAACCTCGGCGAAGTGATCGACGCGGCCCTCCACCTCCTTGAGAATCCGGACGCAACAGTGGCCGACTTGATGGAGTTCGTCCCTGGCCCGGACTTCCCAACGGGGGCGACGATCGTTGGGAAGAACCCGATCAAAAAGGCCTACGAGACCGGTCGAGGCCGAGTCCGGGTCCGCGCCGATTACAAGATCGAAGCGGGCGAAAAAGGCGACCGCATCGTTCTGACTGAACTGCCCTATCAACAGAACAAATCCAAACTGGTCGAACGCATCGCGGACATGGTCAAGGAAGGGAATCTCGAGGGCGTCCGAGACCTCCGTGATGAGTCCGACCGGGACGGGATTCGGGTCGTCATTGAACTGAAGCGGACCGCGAACACGGACATCGTCGAGAACCGCCTCTTAGAGAGCGTTTTAGAGCGGACCTTCGGCGTGATCAACCTCGCGTTGGTCGATGGGAATCCCGAAATCCTGTCGCTCAAGCAACTGCTCCAACACTATCTCGATCATCGACGCGAGGTCGTTCGCCGGCGCTCCGAACACGATCTGGCCGAAGCAGAAGATCGAGCCCATATCCTCGAAGGGCGCCTGCATGCGCTTGCAAACGCTGAAAACGTCGTCGAATTGATCCGAAACTCCGAGGATCGGGACGCCGCGAAAGCGGGTCTCCAGGCGGAATTTGACTTCTCTGCCGAGCAGGCCCAACACATCGTGCGGATGCAACTCGGGAGTCTCACCTCACTCGAGCGGACGGAGATCGAAGCGGAGTACGAGGACCTGCAGGCCCATATCGAACGCCTGAATACGATCCTGGAAAACGAGGCGGAACTCCGAGCAGTCATTCGAGATGAACTCTTGGAGCAACAGGCGGAATACGCGAACGAACGCCGGACCAAGATCGTCGAAGCCGACGGCGAAGTGACGGATGAAGATCTGATTCCCCAGGAAGACGTGCTCATCACGCTCTCGGACGCGGATTACATCAAACGAGTCCCGATGGACGCCTTCACAGCCCAGCACCGGGGGGGCAAGGGAATCATCGGCACGGACCTCAAGGAGGGAGATCACGTTTCGGCTGCATTCACGGCCCGCACGCACGACTCCCTCCTCTGTTTCACCGATGCGGGCCAGGTCTACCGACTCAAGGCTTACCAGGTCCCGGAGATGTCCCGGACCGCCAGGGGGACCTCCGCTATCAACCTCCTCGATCTGGACGACGGTGAGAACCTCACCGCCGTCGTGGCGACCCGAGATGTCGACGAAGACCAGTACATGACGATGGTCACACGGAACGGATACGTCAAACGGACCCCCGCTACCGAGTTCGAAAACATCCTCTCGACGGGGATCATCGCCACGAAACTCGAGGGAGCTGACGAATTGGTCGACGTCGAAATCACCGACGACGAGTCACAGATCGTCATCGGAACCCGAAACGGCCGGGCGATTCGGTTCGATGAGACCGACGTTCGCTCGATGGGGCGGACAGCCCGGGGTGTCCGTGGGATCACGCTCGAATCTGGCGATGAAGTCGCCGGGATTACTGCTGTTCGTCCCGACGACGATCGGGACCTTCTCACGGTCACGGAAACCGGGTATGGAAAACGGACGTCGCTGTCCGAATACCGGCCGCAGTCCCGGAATGGGAAGGGGCTCATGGACATCAAGACCGAGAACCGAAACGGGAAGGTCGCAACCCTCCAGGTCGTCTCTGATGAGGATCATGTCATCGGCATGAGCGAACGCGGGCAACTCGTCCGAATCCCGGTTTCGGAAGTCTCGAAGATCGGACGGAACACCAAAGGGGTGCTCGTCATGCAGGTCGAAGAGACTGATCGACTCGCCGCCGTGAGTATCTTCCGGCCGATGGACGCCGAGACAGACTAACTCCCGGTCTCGACACCATTTTCGATCGGTGGGACCGGCCCCGTGACATATAGTGTGCGAGAGCGTAGCCACAGATATTCATGGAGACGCTCCAGACGCTCGTCGGCGATGCCAAACTCGTGGCCTTCACTGGAAAGGGAGGCGTCGGCAAAACCACCTGTTCGGCGGCGACAGCCGTTCGATTCGCAAACGAGGACGAACGGACTCTGTTGCTCTCGACCGACCGCTCACCTTCCCTCAGTGACGTCCTCGGCGTGGATGTGTATGGCGAACTCACGTCCGTCCCGGATGTTGAGGGTCTTGACGCCTTGGAGTTGGACTTTGATGCAGTCGCCGAACGGTGGAAAGCCGAATTCGGTGATGAAGTCTACGCCCTCGTTTCCTCGTTCATGTCCGTCGATCGTTGGGTCGTCGATTACTTCGCCGAGGCACCAGGCATCGCAACCCAGTTTGCCCTGGCCTATCTCCTCGAATTCTATCGGGGCGATACGTACGATCGTATCGTCTGGGACACGGCGCCCGCCGGAGCGACCATCGGGCTCATCGAACTGGAAGAAAAACTGTATGCCCATCTCGGGGACGCTCCAAAGTTTTACGCGAAACTCCGGGCAGCGATCAGTCGGGACGTGGCCCAGGACCCAAGCGAACTACTCGAAAAATGGCGCGTCCTCGCAGAGGACTGTTTGGCAATGGTCCAAAACGACGACACGGCCTTCGTCGTCGTAACAAATCCCGAAACACTCGCAGTGGCCGAGACTGACCGGATCACGAGGGACCTCTCGAAACGAGACATATCAGTTGGGGCAGTGATCGCCAACCGACTCCTTTCGGCTGAGCTCTGTGATTGTGACTTTCATACCGAACGTGTCGCGATGCAAAAAGAACACCTCGCAGAACTCGAGGCAGCCTACGGAGACTCGCCTGGATTGGTCGCAGTACCTCAGTTCCCCGCAGATATCGATGGGAGAGAACCGCTTGCCGATGTCGCCACCTGGGTGTTCGATCGGTCCGATTGGAAGAAATCAACCACCGCCGAGTGAGCGAATTTACTCCGTATACGGGGCACAAACCCGTTCGATACCTTCAGTGAAGGACACCGACGGAACCCATCCGGTGGCCTCTCGAATGCGGGAGGCGTCTGCGAGCGTATCATGGACGTACACGTCGTCCGGAATGGGATTTCCGACGTATTCGGGTTCGACTTCGGTGCCGAGTTCGTCGTTGAGTAGTTCGACGACAGTGTTGAACGAATACTGGGTTTCGGTCCCCGCGTTGTAGACCCCCGACAGATCTGCCTCTGCTGCCCGGATAGTCGCGTTAACGATGTCTTCCACGTGAGTGAAATCCCGCGTTTGGGTCCCATCGCCGTAAATCACGGGGGACTCGCCGTTCGCAATATCATCGGCAAATTGGGCGATGATGTTGGCGAACTCCCCTTTGTGTCCCTCGGCGCCGCCGGCCATGCCCTGATAGACCGAGAAGTACCGAAGCCCCGCGACCGTGAGATCATCGTAGTAGTTGTCGTAATACTCCGCGTAGCGTTCGCGGGCGAGTTTCGAGGCCTCGTAGCCAGTGCGTGCTTTGACTGGCATGGACTCGGGAGATGGCTCAGTTCGATCGCCGTAGATCGATGAGGTCGTCGCATACACCACTGTATCTCCCCCATCTTGGACGAACTGTTCGACCGCATTCACGAAGCCCTCCACGTTGACGCGGGCACCACGCTGAGGGTCCTCCTCGTGCATCTGCATCGATGAGAGTGCAGCGAGGTGAAAGAGCACGTCCACGTCAGTCGGCAACCCGTCTTCGAGGACGCTTCGTTCCCTGAAATCGACGGCATCGATGAGGTTCTCTTCGGTGCCCAAAAAGAGGTCATCGACGACGATGACGTCGTTGTCTGCCGCCAGTGCGTTGGCGAGATTCGAACCGATGAATCCGGCGCCGCCGGTAACGAGCACTCCGTTATCTTGCATAATGAAACTCTCACGGGTCCAGGAATTAAGCCTCCCGGTTTTCCCAGTTTGGCCCCGTTCACGTGCCGGGGGTTTTATGAAACGAAGCCATCAATCTATTTCCAATGTCCTCTATCGAGCTCACCGCGAGTCAGAAAACAATTCTGCGGGCCCTGGTTGACCGCTATACACAGGCGGAAACTGCTGTAAAAGGCGAAACGATCGCCGACGAAGTCGACCGAAATCCGGGCACGATCCGGAATCAGATGCAGAGTCTCAAAGCCCTCCAACTGGTCGAAGGCGTTCCGGGACCCAAGGGCGGCTACCGGCCCACAACGAACGCGTTCGAAGCCCTCGAAATCGAGCAGATCGACTCGCCTGCTGTGGTCCCCGTTCGACGTAACGGCGAACCCGTCGAGGACGTCAACGTACAGAACATCGATTTGAAAACCGTCTTCAATCCGGATCTCTGCCGCGCCGAAATCGAAGTTCGTGGTTCGATCAAAGAGTTCCACGAGGGCGATTCAGTCTCTGTCGGGCCGACCCCGATTTCGAAACTCCGCGTCGATGGCAGCGTCGATGTTAAAGACGAAGCCAACAACGTCCTCATTCTCAAAATCGAGGACATGGTCGCACCGACCGAAGAACCTGACCACTAGCAGGACCCACTCATCCGGGGAGCGAAGATAACCGGGTTCGATCCGTATACTAGCTATGGCGCGCTTTACCCGTCGGTCTTGGATCGATGCCCCGCTCGATACGGTCTGGGAGTTCCATTCGAAAATCGAGGGACTCACTGCGCTGACTCCTTCACTGGCGGGGTTAGAGGTCGAGGCACTCAGGGTTCCGGACGACGGGGACAAATTGATCGAAGGCTCGGAGATCGACCTCTCAGTCGGACCAATCCCCGGTGGCCCCCGACAGCAATTTACCTCGGTCATCGTGAAACGAGACCGAACAGAGACTGAAGCGACGTTCGTCGACGAAATGCGGGACGGACCGATGGAGAGATGGCGACACGAACATCGATTCGTCGCCGACGACGGCGGCACGGTACTCATCGATGAAATCAATTACGAGACCGGTTTCGGACCAACCATCGACCGACTCCTCAACGGAGGATTCGCCGTCGCGTTCTGGTACCGGCACCGGAAAACCCGCGAGAAACTCGCCAGTGCCTAACCTTATAGTGGAACTACCCGAAAGACCGTTTGTATGACTGATGTTATCGTCGTCGGCGGCGGCCCCGCCGGCCTTGGAGCGGCACTGTTTACGGCCAAAAACGGCCTCGAAACGAAGGTCTTTGATACAGATGGAACCTGGATGCACAAGGCACATCTGTTCAATTATCTCGGCATCGAGAGCATCGATGGCACCGAGTTCATGGAGGAGGCCAGGGCCCAAGTCGAAGGGTTCGGTGCCGAAATCCACGACGAGGAAGTTACTGGGGCCGCAAACTTTGATGATCACTTCCTGGTCGAAACGGACGAGAACGACTACGAAGCCGACTACCTGGTACTCGCGACCGGCACTGACAGAACGCTTGCAAAGGACCTCGGGTGTGAATTGACCGATCGAGCAGTCGTCGACGTCGACGTCACGATGGAGACCAGTGTCGAGAGCCTGTACGCAACCGGTGCAATGGGACGAGTCGAAGAGTGGCAGGCCCAAATCGCCGCTGGTGATGGAGCGGCCGCTGGCCTCAACATCCTGTCCGACGTCAAAGGCGAGAAGTTCCACGACTTCGATACGCCCGAGGACGCGGCCTAATTCAGGTCTCCGGATAGGACTGCTGTCGATCGATTGCGGTGACTTCCTCGGCGAGATCCGTCCGATGGACGACTAGATCAGTCGTCGTCACGATCCCGGTCAGTGTCCCGTCCTCCGTCACAACCAGTTTTTTGATGCCGTATTCCTGCATCCGTTCGATCGCGGATTCCGCCGTGGCATCGGGGTCGATCGTCACGAGGTTCGGACTCATCGCTCGTGAGACCGGTATGTCACCAAACGGTCGTTCGGTCCCCGAACCCGCAGCCAAAATGTCCGTCTCGGTAATGATCCCGACGGGTTCCTCCCCGTCGACAACAAGCACACTGCCAACCCGATTGCCAAGCATCTCGTTCACGGCTGCGTCCAACGTCACACCGAGCGGGACGGTGATGAGTTTCGTCGACATTAATTCTGCAAGTGACATGTATACCTGTTCGGTGACCACACCCTCAAAACTTGTGGCCGGTTCTCACACTCGGTCACTGAGCCGGGAGACAACTGCGGATATCGAGCGCAGGGCCCCGGCCTCACGGTCCAGGTGAAGAAAATCCATGCCCGTTCGCTGGGCAAACAACGCATCTGAACTCGCGTCACCGATGTAGACCGCTGGGGGTTCTTTCGCCTGCCCTTCGAGACGCTCGAAGAACGTCGTCGCCGGTTTCATGTGCTCCACGGCGTCCCGGGTCGCACCACGGCCGATTATGTGGTCGATTACAGGGTCCAGATCCGCCGACTCGACGAACGTCTCGACGACGGACTCGGGAGAGTTGCTGATAATCGAAATCGAAGCGTCGTTCGCGAGCGAAGGGAGTTCCTCGACGTCGGCAAACGGCCCGATACTGTCAGTACGGATGGCGGCGTTTTTCTCTCGAACATACGTTCGGTGCCGAACAGGCCACAGGTCTGCTGGTGGGACACCCAACGTGTTGGCTGCCTGATCAAAATCTCGCAAATTCGTCGGGTACAACAGTTCTCGACTGTTTTGGGTGACCTCGATGTCGAAGGTTCGAAGCGTTTCATCGAGCGCTCGGTGAAGCCATGTGAGATCAGACTCAGAATCGAGCAAAACGCCGTCCATATCGAAGACGACGTGCATGTGACCGTATAGAGCTTCGTCGGGGTTGAGTCCACCGATTCCGGCCGGAGTTAATACCCTTCGGCCGGGTCCGCCGGACCTGCAAAGCTGCTGTAAAGCACCGCAAAGTACACCAAGACGAGTGGGAGGAAAATCGCAAGGACCACCGTCATCATCTTCAGTTGGAGCTCCGACACGGCCGCTTCAAAGACCGTGAGCCCGGTGCTCGGATAGATGACCGGGAAAAGCAACACGGCCACCAAGGCGATCAGGCCGAACAACTGAACACCAGAGACGATGAACGCCGCCCGGTACTGCTCGCTTTGAAGGAGCCAGAGGTACGTGAGTCCGAGGACGGCTGTCAACGCGACAAGTCCAAGGACGACCGGATGGACGACCTTTGTCGCCATCCCATCGACAGCGACGTACAGGTACCCAACGGTGACTACGGCCAACACCAGATACAGGACCTGTGCGATCTGTCCATACCGCGTCATCGTCTCATCGAGGCTGCCCTCAGTTTTCATTCCGAGGAATCCGGTTCCTTCGGCGGTCGTCAACGCAACAAGTGCCAATCCGACGACGATGCCCGGGAGAGTGATCGTGCTCGTCGCGCCGACGAGCCAATTCGCTGCGAACATCCCCAGGAAAAACGGAGCAAGCGTGCTTCCAAGGATGAACGTGATACTCCACGTACGTCGCCAACCGTGATCCTCACGCTGTTCGAGGAATTCGGGAGAAATTCCACGAATAATCAGCGCCCCCAAGATGGCAAACATGAGGAGGTAATACCCGCTGAAGAGCCCGCCATAGACATCCGGGAAGACGGCAAACAGCGCGCCTCCGAAGACGACGAGCCAGACCTCGGCACCGTCCCAGAGTGGCGCGAGGGCGGTCAAGATACGCTCGCGTGTCTCGTGATCGTCACTAAGCCCATACAGGACCCCCATGCCGAAGTTCGTGCCGTCGAGCCAGAGGAACATCGCGAGAGTCAGGAACAAGGCCACAAACCAAAGTTCGATGAGTGGGATCCCGATCCAGGTTGGGCCGCTGGCAAATGGCATCATTCCGGGACCACCTCCGCTTCGTCCTCAGTGGCCGGTTCTTTCGGCCCACGGATGATCAGGCGCCTGACCAGATACGCCCAGACAGCAAAGAGCGCCGTATAGCCACCAACGAATCCCACCAACGTGAGAAGTGCCTCACCGCCGGTCAAGCCTGGTGAGACCCCTGCCGCGACGGTCAGCACCTCCTGGATGGCCCAAGGCTGGCGACCAACCTCGGTAACTATCCAGCCAAATTCGAGGGCCAGTACTCCGAGCGGAATCGACAGCATGAGCGCTTTCTGCAAGTACTGATCCTTCAGCAGTCGATCTTGATACCAGCGGAACCCGGACCAGAACGCGAGCAGGATAAACCACACACCGAGACCAACCATCAACCGGAAGGACCAGAAGACGATGGCCACGGGTGGTTCACCCTCGACGCCCTCCAGACTCTCCATGTCGTCCAAGCCTTTGATGGTAGCGTCAGGATCACCCCCGCTTGCGAGGAATGACGCACCGCCAGGGATACCAATGGCAAAGAGGTTTCGGGCACTTGGATTCCGGAGGTCAGCCGGGTCAGTGGGGACCGCAAACAGGTATTCCGAAACGCCGGATTCGGTCTCGTACACCGCCTCCATTGCAGCGAACTTCTGTGGCTGGGTCTCGTAGACGTGGCGGCCGTACGCGTCACCCTGAACCGCCATGAACGGTGCGGTGATGAGCATCCCGACGATGGCGAGTTTGAGACTCGTCATCCAGAACTGCCGACGGCTCTCGGTCGTCGTGAGCTTGTACATCGCGATCCCAGCCATGAAGAGCGCAGCCGAAAGCACCGCAGAGGCCTGCATATGCGTGAACATGAAGAAAAATCTGGGGTTTAGATAGGCCGCTATCGGGTCAACAATCACTGCGACCTCTTGGCCTGCGCGGGTTCCCATCTCGAAGCCCCGGGGAAGTTGCATCCAGGAATTCGCGATGAGGATCCATACAGCCGACAGCCAGGACCCCAAAGCCACGAGTACCGCCGAGAGGAAGTAGAGACGTTTGCTCACTCGTTCTTTGCCGAACAGCAGAATCCCGAGGAACGTCGATTCGAGCATGAAGGCCATGAGGCCTTCAGTCGCCAACGGGCCGCCGAAGATGCCACCGACAATAGAGGCATAGGCGGCGAAGTTCGTCCCGAACTCGAATTCGAGTACGATGCCAGTCACGGTGCCGACGACGAAAGTCAGGGCGAAGATCTTCACCCAGAACCGTCGTAACGACACCCACGGTTCTCCCGCGCCCCGCATCTCCTTCCAGGCGAAATACACCAGGAAGGGGGCAAGGCCCATCGAGATTGCGGGAAAAATGATGTGCACAGCCGTCGTCCACGCGAATTGGAGACGGCTCGCAAGAACGGGGTCTATCATGTGTGTATCAGGTTTTCAGTTGCAGATAAACGGTTCTCACGTCTGCCACATAGTGGCTTCGCAAGGGTACATAGGTTGCCGCACGACACGGGTATATCTCTGATCCCACCCATTATAATTGCCCCGACTTCTCCCAGTTTCCGTGAACCACTGGTACCTCAATCGACCAACAGTTGTCTCCTGCACCGGCTACTCGAGGAGCGTTTGTCGATGGGTATGTGATCGGGAAGCTACCTCTAAATTGAGGTTTTTTGGAACACAAGCCCACACATCAATGGCCACTCCCGACACATATCCGCTCCGGGGAAACATCTACCCGAACCCGAATAGCAGAAAACGGGCGCGACGGGAATCGAACCCGCGATCTAGAGGTTAGGAACCTCTCGCCATATCCACTTGGCCACGCGCCCCGAACGCGAATAGCGGGGGACGGGGAAAAACGGTTACTCTTCTTCGGTCTCGGAAGCGGACTCGGACACGGGTTCGGATCCGGCGTCCGGCTCGGCGACGTCGCCGTCCGCCTCTGGCCCTTCCCGGACTTCTTCAAGTTCCTGTTCGATCTCTTCACGCCCGCGCTGGAATTCACCCATCGCCTGACCGGTCGACCGGGCCAGTTTGGGAATCTTGTTAGCCCCGAACAGAAGTACCGCGATCAACAGAATGATCGCCAGTTCCATCCCCCCTGCGGGTAGTCCGAACGCGGGTAACACCTCGATTATCATTACAACGTTCTAACCCAGTACCGATTATAGGCTTTATGCTCCATGTCTTACCATGCCTTGCGGTTCTCCGGGCCCAGACATCTATTGTGATGGCCGATGAAATCGGCGTATGAGCGACTCGGACAGTACCCAAACCTACGATCCAACCGCAGATCACCACTTCCCGGACGATCGGCTTAACGCGGTCCTGGAATTGATTAGCACTGATAGGGAAGTGCAAGCATACCTCGGCGCCCAAAACGTGAATCCAGTCGACAGGAAAGGGTACAACGATCACGGGCGCAAACACATCGAAATCGTGCGCAACCGGGCGTTGGGGCTATACGAACTTCTCAAACAGGCCGGGGTGTCCTTCAACGGGGCGGCGGATCAGAACCTCAAGGAGGCAGACGAATCGGTGATCGTCGCACTCGCTTCCACCCTCCATGACATCGGTCACGTCGTCCATCGGGACGATCACACGTATTATTCGATTATGCTCGCCTCGGACATTCTCGATCGGCTTCTCGATCCGTTCTACGACGTGTCCGACCGTGTAAAGGTCAAAGGCGAGATTCTCCACGCGATCCTCTGTCATCACTCCAGCGAAGAGCCACTCACCACGGAGGCGGGGGTGATCCGCATCGCTGACGCCCTGGACATGGAACGTGGACGCTCCCGTATCCCATACGAAAAGGGTGGCCGGGGTATCAACACGATATCAAGTCAGGCGATCGAGCGAGTCGAACTGCTGGAAGGGGACGGCAAACCGGTGCTAGTCGAGATCACCATGCGTAACGCTGCCGGCGTCTATCAAGTCGATGGATTACTCAAAGACAAACTTCGCGGGTCAGGACTCGAAAAGCAGGTGCGCATCGTCGCCGTCAACACGACCGAGACCGACGATCAACTCGTGGAGCGGATCGAGTTCTAGGTCAATCGAGAAACGCGGCGAGCGACGAGGGGATCCGATCCTCGGTTGCAGTCACCGAAAGAGAGTACACCCCTCGAAGGTCGTGGCGCTGCCCCCAGTTGCGGAGTGTGCGTTCATCCGTGGGACTCACTTCGATAGGTTTTGGGTCCGCCTCGAGTTGCTCGGTCCCGACGAACCCTTCGACGAACTCCTCGACGAACCGGCCGAATGAGCGACCGTAGAGATGGGTGTCGATGGCCGTCTGCGAGACGGGGTCGGCCATCGCCAGCAGGCTTTGGGCTGGAATAACTCTGGTTTCGGTGTCAGTCACCAGGAACAGATACGCCGCCGGTGATCGATCCGCAAGTGCACTGACCCGCTGTCGAATCGGTTCCTCTGTTGCTCCCCCTTCCTCCCGGAGTGTCGCCCGCTGGACGGTACTCCCGAGAACAATATTCGTCGCCTGGTAGGTCGGCAGATCGATCCGAATGACCAGTCCGATATCGACTCCCGGCCAGTCGGCACTCGTTTCGCCGCCGATTCGAACGGATCGCGCATCGAACGTGACCTGACTCAAGTCTCGATCGGCAGTTTCTCGAGCCAACTGCCGAACGAGTTCAGCGCCGACACGTGATTCGACGGCCGCCTCGTCTGCGGTCAGCCCACCCTGATGGGCTGACGTGACATCAGCCGCTGTCGCGATTGCCCGGCCAGCCTGTCCGGCGGCTTCCCCCAGTTCGTTGACGAACCGGTACGCCCGCATATCTCCGCCGTCGGGTGGACATGGTATAATGATAGGGGACCGAAGACATCGCGAAAGCGAAAAATGGAGCGAATCCGCTCATGACTGAGGTTCGGCCCCACGAGATTTAGACAGATTTCACTCGGATGCGGTCTTTTTCTCCAAGTTTTTTGTGAGTCGCGTGGGATCGAAGATCCCTCGGACCGAGCGAACGGCGGCGGTGCCGCCGTGAGTGGAGGGCTGTGCAGCAGCCCCTCGGAAAAAGTGGGAGTGCGCCAGCCTGGAATCGAACCACCTGAAGACGCTCGCTCCGCCCACGTCTTCCCTACTTCGATTTCCGGCGGGGTAACTTCACTGCCAGTTTACAACTGCGACACGGCTGTCGCCGGCCGCGGTTAGTTCACGATGTGAGAA
>NZ_JAZKRK010000038.1:0-16106 GCF_036626455.1 Halodesulfurarchaeum sp.
CGGCTACGAGATTCTGGCCCCGATGGACGGCATGGAAGCCGTCTGGGAGACGTTTGATGGCTGCCAACCCTGCGGACTTGGCGCCAGAGACACGCTCCGGCTGGAATACGGGCTCTTGCTCTCTGGGCAAGACTTCAACCCCGAAGAGACTCCGCGGACGCCCTACGAGGCTGGAGTCGGATTCACCGTGGCGTTAGACACGGAGTTCGTCGGGCGGGACGCTCTGGCGGCTCAAAACGAGACCGGGCCCGATCGAGAGTTTATCGGGTTCGAACTCGAAGCGCGCGGAATCCCCCGGCACGGGTACGAAATCACGGATACTGACGGCACCGAAATCGGCGTGGTTACGAGCGGCACGATGAGCCCCACACTCGGGGAGCCGATCGGGTTGGGATATGTGACCACCGACCATGCGGACGACGGTCAGACAGTATTTATATCGATACGGGGCGAAGGAAAGCAAGCGACGATCACAACACCACCGTTCATAGGACAATGAGCTTTGACATACCTGACAACCTGTACTATACAGAATCGCACGAGTGGGTCGACCCCGAGACCGGCAAGATCGGGCTCACCGACTTCGCACAAGACGAACTCGGCGACATCGTTTTCGTCGAGTTCCCCGGCGTGGGCGACCACCTCGAAACCGACAGCGAGCTCGGCGTGGTCGAGAGTATCAAGGCTGTATCCGACGTCTACTCCCCGGTCAGTGGAGCGGTCACCGACGTCAATGAGACTCTTGAAGGCGAGCCTGAACTTCTCAACGAGGACCCGTATGGCGACGGCTGGCTGGTCGAACTCGATCTCGACTCCACAGACGAAGTAGAGGCACTCCTCACACCGGACGAGTACGAAACCCACCTGTAATGTCCCGGAGCCCGTTTGCGCCAAACGCCGAAGCAGACGAGTCGGCGATGCTAGACGCCGTTGGGGTATCAGACGTCGAGGAACTGTTCGACATTCCAGAAAAGGATCGGTTCGACGGCGAGTTCGACATCGAGGCCCGTTCGGAACCGGAAGTTAAGGCGCTGGTCTCGGACATGCTGGCGGAGAACGACGACCTGACCGAGTTCATGGGACGTGGGTATTACGACCACTACGTTCCGTCAGTCGTCGATCGACTCTCGATGCGCTCGGAATTTTTGACCTCCTACACCCAGTACCAACCGGAGGTTACCCAGGGATTCCTCCAAGCACTGTTCGAATACCAGTCGATCCTCGTCGAACTGACCGGCCTGCCGGTTGCGAACGCGTCGATGTACGACACGGCAAGCGGGCTTGCCGAAGCGGCCCTCCTCGCGTCCCGTATTCGACAGGCCGACGGCACGGTCGTTCTAATCCCGGATTACGTGCGCGGGGATCGGGTGAGCGTTCTCGAGAATTACATTGCCGGGCACGATATCCAGATCGAACGGTTCGCCACCGACGACGGGACCGCCGGTCTCGACGCTCTCGAAGCAGCGATCGACGACGAAACGCTGATGGTTTACGTGGAGTCCCCCACGACGCGGGGAACGATCGAGGAACACCTCGAAGCTATCGGCGACTTCGCCCATGATCACGATGCGATGTTCACCGTGGGTAGTGACCCGGTCGCGATGGCAATTCTCGAAGCCCCAGGAGACCTCGGAGCCGACGTCGTCGTCGGTGAAGCGGTCTTGGGCATGCCCAACGCCTACGGTATGGGCCTTGGCATCTTCGCGACACGCGACGATTACCTCCGTCACGTTCCGGGCCGGCTCATTGGCATCGGGGACGATCAAGACGGAAATCGGGCGTTCACGCTGACACTGCAAACCCGCGAACAGCACATCCGTCGCGAACGGGCCACAAGTAACATCTGTACGAACCAGGCGTGGGTTGCGCTTCGAATGGCCATGCATGCCTCCCAACTCGGCCCTGACGGGCTTACCGACTTGGCAACGGAAATGGTCGAACTGCCCCGCCAACTCGCCGGCGAACTGGACGAACTCCCCGGCATCGAGGCGCCAGTCCACGACCGGCATCACTTCCGAGAGTTCGTCGCCCGAACCGACGAGCCCGCCGAGAGTATCGTCGACGAACTGGAGTCGGCCGGCTTCGCGGTCCAAGCCGTCGATGAGCACGAACTCCAGTTTACGGTTACCGAGACGAATCAGCACGCGATTCCTGATCTCGTCGCGGCCGTCGAGGAGGTGGTGGCCTGATGCGTCACTACGATCAGGCGACCTTCTCCGAGGACGACAGCCCGGTCTACGAACGGTTACTCTCCGAGAAGTTCGGCACGGAGGTAGCCGTCGAGGACACCCCGTTGCCGGACGAGTTAACACGGGACACCCTTGAACTGCCGGCCCCAGCCGAGCCGGAGCTGTCCCGGCATTACGTCAGGCTCTCCCAACAGAACTACGCCGTCGAAACTGGGCCCTATCCGCTCGGGTCCTGTACCATGAAGTACAACCCGCCGTTCACCGAGGACGTCGCTGCGGACCCGAGCGGAATGGTCCACCCTGACCGTTCCGCGGAGTCGGTCCAGGGGAACCTGGAACTCCTCTATCAGCTCCAGGAGTACCTGGCGGAGATCGGTGGCATGGCCGATGTGACCCTGCAGCCACCGGCCGGTGCAGCCGGCGAGTTCACCGGCAACCGGATCGCTGCGGCCTATCACGAAGCCCACGACGAGGGCCACCGAAGCGAAGTTGTCGTCCCGGACACCGCTCACGGCACGAACCCGGCGAGTGCGGCGATGGCCGGTTACGACGTCGTCGAGATTCCGAGCGGAGAAGACGGTCGCGTCGATCTGGAGGCACTCGAAGCCGCCGTCGGCGAAGACACCGCTCTGTTCATGCTCACCAACCCCAACACCCTGGGGCTATTCGAGCGTGATATCGAGGAGATCGCCGAAGTCGTCCACGAGGCTGGCGGCTTGGTCTACTACGACGGCGCGAACCTCAACGCGCTGCTCGGTCGGGCCCGGCCCGGAGACATGGGCTATGACATCATGCACTACAATGTGCACAAGACCTTCGCTACCCCGCACGGTGGCGGTGGCCCTGGCGCTGGGCCGGTCGGTGTCGTCGACGAACTCACCGACTTCCTCCCGAACCCACAGGTCGATAAGCAGGGCGAGGACTTCGAACTGGTCGAACCCGAGCAGACGATCGGGAAGGTGCATGACTTCAAGGGCAACTGGCTCGTCCTGATCAAAGCCATGGCCTACATCGCTCGGCTTGGCGACTCTGGACTCTGTGATACGAGTGCAAGCGCTGTACTCAACGCTAATTATCTGGCCGAACAGATCGACTTGGAGATTCCATTCGATCCGTTCCACCACGAATTCGTCGCAAGTGCCGGCGATCTCGACGCCTCGAACATGGCAAAGCGGATGCTCGATTTCGGCGTCCATCCGCCGACGACAAAGTGGCCGGAGATCGTTTCACAGGCCCTGATGACCGAGCCGACGGAAGCGGAGAGCAAGCAATCCCTCGACCAACTCGCTGACGCGTTTAACGGCGCGTTCAACGCCGGCGATGAAGAACTGTCGAGTGCGCCCCACCGGACGACTGCGCGCCGGATTGATCAGGCAGATGCGGCCCGCAATCCGCGACTCTCCTGGCACGCACTGGACGACGAGTAAGCCGGTCCCGTTTTTGAGGTGTTTCGGTTTTCAGTCGGCGAGCGAGTTGCTCACCAGTGCACCTGAAACGAAAAAATTTCGAACGGAGTTAGGCTTCGGCCGCTGCCATATCCACACTTTCCCCTATAAGCACCATCTCGTAGCCACATTCCTCGCACCACCACTTCGTTTTCTTGCCGAGGTGGACCTGTTCGCTCGCCATGAGCGAAAAGGTGCGATCTTCGTCACAGCTCGGGCAATAGTGTTCTTTGTCCATCGTATGTTCTACTCTAAGACCCTCCACATTGAAAATACTGGTTCGTGTCCACCAGATCACCCGCGCTCCACACCTTTGGCCGAACACATTTATCCGACCAGGCCTTTCCGTGGGTATGACTCTTACACTGTATGCCCTCGATGGGTGTCCGGATTGCGAACGAGTGATGGAGACACTCGACGAACACGATATCGAATACGACATCCACTGGGTCGATGCCGAGTTTTCGACTCGGGACGTCGTCAAGAAGCTGAGCAACCAGCGGGGTGTTCCTGTTCTGGAAGACGAAGACTGGTCGGTCGTCATGGTCCAGGCCGATCGGATCATCGAGTACGTGAAAACGAACCTCGCATGACGATTTACACGGGTCGCGGAGACGATGGAGAAACCGACCTGTTTGACGGCACGAGAGTGAGGAAAACTGATCCGCGGGTCGTCGCGTACGGAACCGTCGACGAACTCAACGCGCTGGTCGGCGTCGCCAACCCGACCGGCTACGAGGACATCGACAAGCGACTGCAAGCAGTCCAAAATCACCTGCATATCCTACAGGCAGCGCTCGCGAACCCGGAGCAGTCGGGTGACACGACGCTCGGTCAGGTGCCTGTCGAAACCCTCGAAGAATGGATCGACGACTTCGAAGCGGAACTTGAACCACAGACCCAATTCATTCTCCCCGGTGGTGGAACGTCCGGATCGCAACTGCATCACGCTCGGACGGTGGGTCGCCGGGCCGAACGCCAAGTACTGGCACTCGCAGACGCCGATGCGGTCGCGGAGTCGGTTCTTGTGTACCTGAACCGACTGTCCGACTGGCTCTATGTGACTGCCCGAGTGGCGAATCGGCGCGATGGCTTGTCTGAACAGAATCCCACGTATTGATCATCCAGGCAATCGACAACGTTTAAGAGCGTCCTTTCACTAGGGCAACCCAGCGGGTCGGTGGTCTAGTCAGGCTATGACGGCTCCTTCACACGGAGCAGGCCGGCGGTTCGAATCCGCCCCGACCCACTCGTTTTCCGAACGGTTGTAAAGGGTCCGTTTTTGTGCCGTAGAGCGACTGTAACGCCAGTTTCGCTCTTTTTGGTGCCGTATAGACGGGGTTCTTTTTTCGAGAACCCAATCGTCTTTCGAACGGACCTCGCCTCCGTCTGGGATTCCGCGAATACGACGAGGAGGGATCACCAATAATCTATCGGTGAATGGTGCGGACCGGCTTCATTGTGGAATACATTCACTGGCTTGATCCGGTATCTTCCATTATCATTTTCGAGGAGTCGCGAATTTCGGGTCACCACTCCCGTGAATACCACCCATCCGGATCTTGTAGCTAATCGACTGCTGAATGTAGAGCGTGGATGTAGCAAATAATTCGGTCAATTCAATCCGGATATGACCAATTTAAATCATTTCCGAAATCCCCATTAAAACGAGTCTGACGGCTGATGAAGCCCTGACGCCGCCAGAAAAGAGAGCCGACGGTCAATTACCGCCGCGATAGAGGAACCCGAGTAGCAGGATTAACACGGTCGCTAGCGGTAACTCGGGCCGCACGATTACTTTCGGGTGTGGATATCTCACTCTCAAGGCCGGCGGGCTACCGAATGTGGTGATGCAGTGCGGCGAATGGGAGGACTACCCGTCGTTTCAGCGGCACTACCTGGGGAAGCTTGGTGAGACTTTTCAGATTCAAGGGGCTGAGAAGATGGTTGACTGTAAGTTGATGAGTCAACAGAAAACTATTTTCACTGTTCCTACTCCGCCATCATAAAAAGTCATCCAAGTCAGAGTCATCTGGCTCGAAGTTTTCCCTTGTTCTTGAAAATGCTCTTCGTCCGCGCTCTCGTGGGGATTCAGTTTTTAAGAATTTTTCAACAACCTCTTCTTTTGCCTTTGGTGGTTTTTCTCCCTGGAATTTAATATCAAAATCTCTCTGAGAATTTATTTCATCCGGGTCATCTGATAACATTCCAATATCCAACCCAAAATCCAACACTCGGTTGACTTCGTTCTCTATTAGTTCATCATACTCCTGATCCTGTGCCCCGAGTTCAATCATTGACTCAAATAAAACTTGGAATTCGTCCTGAGTGAATTCCTGAGGATGATCATCGTCATCGGCTTCGTGCATATATATTAAATCGAAAACCATCTCTTCCAAGGCCAAAACTGGAAAGGAACCAATCAAGAACTTAATGCTAGGTGCATTGAGGCCACCATAATTTAACCCACTTTCAAGGGTACTGGTCAGATCTTGATGCGCAATTCGTCCACCTGAATGATTGAAAGTTTGCTGACTACGATTCCGCTCCCAAACTGCATAATCATCTACCTCAACTAAATGAGCGAGGCGAGAATATTCGAATTCTGCAAGATCAACCTCTCTTGATAAAGTAACATACTGGATTGTCTCGATTGAACGAGAGCTGCTACCCAACTGTGTCCGAATTCTGCTCCGAATATCACCATCATCAAACATATCCCCTATATGATTGATTCTACGAATCCATTCTTGCTTGCTTTCGCCACCAATTTCGACGGCTATTATTGCAAGGTGTAGTGACCTATAATCCGCTCTTGCCAATAGGATGTCTCCTCCATCTTCACCAATCTCTGAAAGCGGCGAGAGAAACTCAAACTCAAATTCACTGGCCCCATTTTGCCTCGATGCCATCCGTGGATGAAACCCACCTACTAACGATTGAACCGTTTCAATTTTTTCTCTTGAAGGTTGAATTACTGAATTTTTTAGATGTTCACGTACACGGTTTTCGTCAATTTCAGAATATATTGATTTGAATTCTTCGGTAAATCCCTCTTCATCATGGGGAGAAAGATCTTCTAGTATCCCAGAATCATCAAAATCAGAGGGGCCAGGAGAGCTCATTGGACAGGGATTGGTGTACAGTTAGGATCAATGAAGTCGTCAACGAAATTGTATAGTCGTATATTTTGGTCAATATCAGTTGTATCTCTTGGATAAATCCGTATCCGATCTTGGGCCGACCGAAGATCTGCTCGGGCAAAGTTCTCCGTGTCGACTATTTCTGCACTAAACCCTATTGGTGAATAGCTTGGTGAAAACTCTGTAACAGTTAAGTCGTGGTCCTCTTTATCAATGTTATTTGCAAAATTCGAAACATCGCCCTCATCTAAGCCAGACTCCAACCCAATTTCCCAAGGTTCACTATAGGGAATATCTCTTTCAAGGAGCCTGCTCCGCTCAGTACCGTATTTGCTTGTATCGATGGCATCCTTTATTCTTCTCAGATGAGATTTTGTTTCGTCAAGAAGGAAATGAACTTCGTCTATCCCACCATCCTGAAGGGTGAAAATTCCGTTTTCCTTTATCCTGAATTTGAATCGGCCAGGTAGTTCAAAATCGATGTTTGTAGGCAACACACCGTACTGATGCTTCATTTCGCGGAATGTTTCCAATCCGTCATCTCCATAATAGACGATGGTGCGATCTACATCACCACGACGTTGGGCAGGAATTTGCACATTTTTTGTTCTTCTGCCGGTGAAGAATGGAATCAGTATATTGGAATGCTCACCGACAAGTGATTTCCTAAGGCGCTCTAATTGCCTTTTTGCTATCCACATCCGACTCATATCGGTATTTGAGAGGAGATAATCGTTCAGAGTAGGGGGAATCTCTTTTGTCAATGTTCCAGTAGTGAAGAATATCGGGAAAGTGTTATCGACATAAATGTAGTAGGGTACTCTTTCTTCATTCGCACTCACCTGTGCGGAGGCGGTCCAGATTCTCCCAGCTTGTTGGCCAAGAGTGAAATGAGATTGCAGAGAATCCACGAAATCCCCCGTATTATCGAAATCACTCACTGAACCGATCACTTTCAAATTATCTTCATCATCCAAATTCACACTCTTCAAGTGGCCAAAGAAGCCCTTTAATGATTGGAATATGATGTCCTCTTCCGTGATTCCTAGAAAGTCGGAGGAGGTCATAATGTGGCAAATCCAATGAATATTCTTACGTCTATTCTATTGTGAACCATCATATCACACCCTTCTGCACAATATAACTAAGTCTTTCGCATACCAATCATAATCCACTTGCTAGTATCCCCTCAATCTCTCCAACAATTTTTTTCGTTGGCTCGGTAGGTCGGGGAAATCTTCAACGAGTGCTTCGTGATCAGGCATGGGCACCCCTTCGGGATTGGTACGAATGCCTCTAATGATTGCTTTATGCTTATGTAAAGCCGTATAGAAGTTAACAGTCGCCGCCAAATCATCTTCAGACAGAAGACCAAGTTCAGACGTATTATTATCGAATACGGTCGTTGGAAAAGATTCGGCAGGAGGTACTTTTGAGGGTGATACTCGGCTTTCGGGAGGTTTCTCACTAAGTGAAGAGAGTGTATCTGCAGAATTGTCCATATTTTCCATCCCCTCTAATTCCGTCAAAAGTGCTTGAGTAAGCTTTCTTCTCCGATCGCGACGCCGTTTAATATACAGTAGAAAACTCCCAATCACGCCAATTAGGGAGGCCAATAAAAGAAAGAGATTGCCAGTAGCAGGATCATTTAGAAACTCCAGCTTTCCTAAAACTGCAAATTTGTAGAAGAGTGAGTCAATAGGCCAAACCAAGAAGGAGCCGAAAATACTCGCAAACAGAATCAACATCCAATAGTTACCGAATTCCCACATCATAACTGACCGTTTCCAAGTTCAGACTGAGGGGGTATAACAATTTAGATTAATACTACTGGTGGAAAGTGGGAACTGCATAAGCGAGAGTGGGTACGGAACCATGGAAGGACCGATTCCACATTTATGTGCCTAATAATCGATATCATCCCTGTTATCTCAACATTCTGGTGCGGAAACCTCGGGAGTCGAGGCAAGTCCGGGCTATGTACGACAAGTATGGGGTTTGTAGCAGGGGTTTTGAGTGGATTATGCCCCCTCGGTTCAGCTGAGATCTGTTTCCATCCCCGCCAAAGGCCCGTGGAAGCCCCGGAAGTATGCTCCGTGGAATCCCCGTGAACATGGGGGAATTGTCCCCCCACAATCTGGTCCTGTTCGATTTCCCGCCTCTACCTTGAGAACCCCCCTGCATCCCCCCGGAAGATTTGGCTTTGAACTGATGGCCATTGCCCCCATCTTCACGGGGGAATTTACGGGGCGATTTACTCCCTGCCCCTCGGAGTGGGTATCAACCGAGTCATTCTACCGAGAATTCGACCGCTGTCGGACCCCGGAATCTGCCCGGGGTGGGTCCCGTTGGTTCCCCCAATCACTCCCCCGGGGGATTTGCAGGACTGTAAAAAATTCAGGACTCTTGGGTGGGGGGCCGCGCTAATCCCCCATAATTTCCCCCCATGTTCCTTGGTCCGGCTATTTTGAAGAAATGCCCCCGTGGCAAATTGACGAGTTTCTCCAAGAAGGAATCCAGATTTTGGGGGTAATTTACCACAGCCTGAGCTTTTCAATTGGCGGTCCCCCGGATAGACCAGCCAATTTTCCTGGGTGAACCCCGTGGTTTCCTCTGTGCCTAATGAGTGGGCAACGAGTAATCAAACTCTTCCTCCAAATCTCCCTCCGTGAGCCGCCCCGGGGATGAGCGTCCGATTGGGCCGAAAGATTTCTCCAAAAAGATCCCAGGTCAATCTTCTCGGGGCTTCCCCCGTACCGCCCCCGGAGAATCCCCCCGGACGCGGCCCGTGGAGAGCCCGCCTGGACGCGGCCCGGGAGATGGGGGGTAATCGGGCTCCCCGTAATTCCCTGTTCCAGTGCCCCGGTTGATCCGGGGACGCCCCCCGTGAACAATCGACGAATTTCTCCAGGAATAAGTCCAGCTAATGGGGTAATTTGCCTCGATCTGGTTTTCCTCGTATCTGTGCCCCGGGAAGCCCCGACCATTTGCCCCCGGGACTCGCCTCCGGGTTCCCCCCGTTCCAATGGGGGCGAAGAGCAATCGGATTCTCACCCCCCAATCTCCCCCCGGGAATCCCTCGTGACTCCCCCCGTGAGCCTCCCCAAGCATTAGGGGACGATTGGCACGAAAAATTCCCATTCAAACATCCCAGTTCATTTTCCCCGGCGATTTCCCCGTGACTCCCCCGTGTTCCCCCCGGAGTATCAGGGGGACGGTTAACCCGAAAAATTGCCCTCAATCATCCCAGTTCATTTCCCCCGGAGATCCCCCCGTGATTCTCCCCCGTGTGCCCCCGGACTAGCCCGGGGAGAGGCCGCCCGTATTCACCCCGAGACGATGGAGAGTTACGATCCCCGTATTTCCACGAAAAATTGCCCTACATCAACTCACTTCATTTCCCCCCGGGCATTCCCCCGTGACTCTCCCCCGTAAGCCTTCCCGAGCATCAGGGGGATGATGGGCACGAAAGATTTTCCCCAGTCATCCCAGTTTATTTCCCCCGGGAATCCCCCGTGACCCTCCCCGAGTATCAGCGGACGATGGGCACGGTAGATTGCCCTCAATTATTCCAGTTCCTTTCCCCCTTGACTCCCCGCCTCTCTCGGGGGAGTAGTCCGCCCGGACATAGCCCGGGGAGAGGCCGCCCGGACATAGCTCGGGGAGAGGCCGCCCGGACCCACCCCGAGACGATGGAGAGTTGGGATCCCCGTATTTGCGGTTCCCGGAGTGCTGCAATTTTTTAATAAAATCCGTTGAAAATAATTCGAAATACCCGGTTAGGGGTGGGCTTGTTTCCGGAGAATCGAGAAACCAGGGAAAGAACTTTCCAAAAAGAGAGGGGCGATAATCGCCAGGAGGCGACAAGATAATGGTGCCGTTCATCTATCTAAATCGCAATACGGCGAAGGGGTATTGGCGGCAACTCTCCTGAATCGCTCTCTTTGTAGGTGTGGAAAACCCAAGGAGGGCAGCGGGGTAATGGCCTGCCAAAATCCACTTCTTTGCCCCACCTGACAAGCGATTTTGACAGACTGACCGGATGTAAAAATCTGTTTGGCGGGGATGGCCAGAGGTTAAACCAGATTTGGCCCGATAACTTAACAAACTACTACTTATATTCTATAATACTCCACTTATTCAAATTATTAGCGGAAAACTACGCATTCATCCGGATTTTACCCATTCTATAAGTGGTTCGAAAACCCAGTATATTCCACGATGTGCCCCATCGAATTCGAACTTCGATTGCTTGCCCCGGTGACAAGTGGGAGGTTGGAACCAACTGCTCATTCATCTCCAGGGAGGTGGTTCGGGGAATGACGGAAACGGACTTGGAACCCATCTCCCCCGAAGAAGCTGTGGACTGGTATCTCGAGCATCGGCATGACGAACTCCGGGAGGCAACCCGCCGGACCCACCGCTCATCCCTCGGCATTTTTCTGGACTGGACTGATGAACGGGAGATGTCCAATTTAAACAACCTCGCCGGACGGGATCTAATGGCGTTCAAGACCTGGCGGAAATCACAGACGGACATCAATTCGGTCACCCTCAACGGGACACTCGCCGTCGTCCAACGATTCCTCCGTTTCTGTGAAACAATCGAGGCCGTAGAGAAGGATTTGGCAGACCGGGTTCCCCTGCCGAACGTCCCACCAAACGAGGAGGTGAAAACAGTCGTCCCTGAGGAAGAGGCAGTAAAGGCGATCCGGGGCTATTACGACCGCTTCGAGTACGCCTCCCGCCATCACACCGAGTTCGAACTTATTGTCGAGGTCGGGATCCGCCTCGGGGCAGTTCGGGGGATTGATCTGGAGGACATGGATCCGAAACGGGATGTCATCCATCTCCGGCATCGACCGGAGGGCACGGCAGTCTATGGAACCCCATTGAAGAACGGGGCCGATGGGGAACGGATTATCAATATCTCACCGGGACTGAGGGATCTGATTAGCAACTATATCGAACACACTCGCATCAATGTCACAGACCGGTTCGACCGGAAACCCCTGTTCACCTCGAAGAGTGGCCGTGTATCCACCGCCACGATCCGCAGGGACTTCTACAAGCTCTCACGGCCCTGTGAGTACGAGCCAAGCTGCCCTCATGGCCGGGAGGTCTCGAGCTGTGAAGCGACGATGAACAGCAAGGCGACCGAGTGTCCTTCCTCATTTAGCACCCATCCCCTCCGGAAGTGGGCCATCATGTCCCAGCTCGATTCAGGTGTTCCAAAGGAGATCCTGAGTGATCGGGTGGATGTTTCGGTTCCGGTGCTGGACAAACACTACGACCAGCGGAGTGAGGAGAGGAAGTCTCGGCGGCGTCGAGAGGAGTTAGAGGCGAATTTGGAGCAGTATGCGATGACTGATGGTGGGGAGGTGATTGAAGAGGAGAAGAAACAGGACTGATTCAGAGTTGGGTTCGGGTGGAACCCACCTGCACTCAATTATTGGGGCAAATTCGGGTTAGTTTCTAGCTATATCGTTCTGGGTTTCCTGAATAGACAGCGCATATCTTGCATAAATTCCTCTCAAATTGTTTTTGCCGAAATAGCTCAGAGGTGAATCGCAACCCACCAAACTGAGTCCAGGGTGGAGGTGAATGATCTCACCAATCCTGTAGATATATTACCCTTCAGGTTTATTTTATATGTGCAAAATATGTTACCACTCCAGCAAGGCATCACCATTGACCCACAGCAGTTCATCCCCCCGCTAATCAGCGCGATCGCAACACTCGTCCTGTTCGTTGTTGCATTTGTGATCATCTATCTGCTGGGAAAATACTTCATGGCACGAGCAGTCGAGCAAAGTCTCCGGCGGCAGAACTTCGATGAAAAGCTCATCGGTTTTGGTGTGAGTGTTACCGTCGCTGTGGTGGCCGTCGTTTCGGTGGCGGTGGCCGCTACTATCGCGGGCTTCGGAATTGTTCTCGCTGCATTTGCTACCCTGGGCGGTGCCCTTGCGCTCGCCGTTGGTTTCGCAGCACAGGATCTCATCGCCAACTTCGTCGCGGGTATTTTCATCATACGAGATGAACCGTTCGAAGTTGGTGATTGGATAGAGTGGAACGGCAATAGCGGTGTGGTTCGCGAGATCCAATTGCGGGTGACGAAACTTGACACGTTCGACAACGAGATGGTTACGGTTCCAAATAACGACCTCGCAAGCACGGCTGTGGTAAACAACGTGGCGAACGACCAACGCCGAGTATCGGTCAACTTCGGTATTGGATACGGTGACGATATCGAACAGGCACGCGAGGCTATCATCGAGGAGGGCGCGAACATTGACGGGGTACTTGATGAACCCGCACCCTCTGCACCGGTGACTGCACTTGGTGACTCGGCCGTCGTATTCTCGGGTCGGGTCTGGATCGATCCGAAAGAAACCAGTGTCGGAGGGACCCGTGCAGCGTATCTCGAAGCGGTCAAAGAACGTTTCGATGCGGAAGGAATCGACATGCCCTATCCCAATACCGAACTCTCCGGAGAGATCGAGGTGGCAAACATCGGTGAGGCAGCGGGGGCAACCAGCGACTGACAGTCACCTCTTTCCTGCTATTGCCGGTTTGAAAGAAAACGCCACCGCTACTGATCACAACGTAATCGTTTAGTAAGTATGTTACATTTAACAGTTAATTCATCTTATATGGAATGAATAAAAGTCGTTAGTCCAACTGAATAGAAAGTCTAAGTCTCACACGCTATTTAAGATAGAATACTGGTAGTTCTCAATTTGCATGCTGAATAGAGGGCGCATATTCAGCACTCGGAGGTATTGTCCGCTTCATTTGCCATCCCATCGGTCTTTGCGGACGAGCCGCCTGTCCAGATTTGGAATTCAGTCTCTGTCTTCAGCCAACCACCTTTGTGATCGAATCAGTTGCGCCATCATCATCGGTAACCACTAACCTCACCGTAGTCCCCTTTGGGACATTTGCGTTAGTGACCGTCTCACCAGTGTGCTCTATCGTACCGTCATCTCCGACATCCCACTCATAAGAGGCGATACTTCCATCTGCGTCGTTTGACGACGCCGCATTCAGATCCACATTCGCCGAGTTTCCCATTCTATTTGACGTGAAGGATGAAGTGGGGGGTTGATTGGCCGGGGTCGTCGTTGTTGGGGAGGTGGTTGTTGCCGTAGTCGTTGTGCTCGTCGTGGTCGTCACAGTCGTAGTAGAAGTTGTAGTGGGACTGATTGTAGTCGTCGTGCTCCCCGTGACTGGTGCGCTACCGGGTCCGGTTACTGCAAGTTGGTTCACAGACCCGTGAATATAGGTAATCTGGGCCGGTGCGTCGAACTCAAATTCGTTTCCTGGTGGGTCGTGTGTGAATTTCGCAGTCCCTTTTGCAGAAGCTGATTCCGCGACGACCGCACCACTCATATCGGCAGTGCCACGGATGTTGAAGTCGGAATTTGGCGCGTAGATCAATCCTGTATACTGGGGCGTGCCTGAGGAGGCGGTGATATTTCCAGCTGTCGAATGAACCATGGTCAATAGATCTGACGAGTCTCCGCCAGTGTTGACGTCGGTAGTCCCTCGGAGTTTGACATCACCGTTCACGAAGAATATCACTCTATCATTCCCGGTTATCGTATGATCCGAACTCCCACTGAACTTGAGATCTCCATTCACCACTACATTGATCGTGCCATTCGTTGTGTCATAGGATGTTGTTCCAATGTCGATATCACCATTGTGATAATAGGTTCCACTGTCCAATGAGTTCAGTGCGGCGGAGAGATCGGAACATCCGCCGGCCTGACAGGTTGCGATTTTGTCGTCGATAATCGAACTCGCTGAGGGGCGCGTAACTCCCGTGCGTATCGGCGAACCCAAGGATGCAACCCCACTTTCCTGGATTGCATTCGAATGTGTTACCGCAAGCGATGATTCCCAGGATTCTTTGAAAGGGACGGTAAGATTGACGAGCAGCGTTTGGTTGGAGGGATAATGCGTGACGCCTCCCTCCGTACGCGTCTTGAAGAAGGATGCCCACCCGTGGTGATACTCGCTGGTTATCTTTACCAGAATGTAGCCGCTCTTGAGACGGTTCTTGTTGAATATTTCCTTGGTTCCGTTCTTCTTGATTAGGATTTCACCAGATGGGGAACTATCACTTCCTTCTTGCACTCTGATTATGGGAAAGGTCAGGGTTTGGTCACGATAATGGAATTCGGGTGGCGATACCATCACGGATCTATCATTCCGCTTCTGCCAAACGCCACCTCCTTGATATGCAACTTCTGATTTCCCCGTGTCCTGTACCACCGCTCCAAAACTCGCGTCCACTATTGTGTACTCGCCCGTATCGTTACCTCGGATTATCGAAACGCGACCAGAGTTCGGTTCAACGGAAACCCGACCGACACCGCTCAGTGGGATTTGCTGTGAATCTGATCTTCCGAGGGCAACAAGCGCAGCTTTCGAGTCGAACTGTGCCATTTCATTCGCGGCCTGTTCCACTTCCATGCCCTGCTGGTAGTCGGTAATCGCTTGTCCCCCAACAACGGTCAAGACACCGATAACAGCGATTGAAAGAACCAATATTAAGACGTAGCCGATAATTGGAGATACTCCCCTATAGCCCCCTCCGCCCTTGATGAGTTGCCCGAACATCTCGTTCCCTTGTTGCAAATAAAATACAATGCCTCTTAAAACCCGATGGAGAGTAATCAATATTACTATTTTCAAATCGGCTGAATTCAGTTGAAGAGATGCGAGTGGCAGGCAATAATTGGCTGCCCAACTTCCTTCACCGAATCAAAATGGGACGACTAAAATAGGGCATTCGGGGGTATTGAGCCATGCTGAGTAGAGGCTCCATATTCACCAGCCAGATCTGAAATAATTCGGCCACTATCACGAGACTCGTGCTGAATAGAACCTCTATATTCAGCACGCGGCTTTTGATAGACTCCGTATAGCTCGGATGAATAGTGATAAATTAAGTTTTAATTTCCACCCCGAAACAAAAGCAAGAATAGCAAAACAAGGGGCTCAAGTCGCTTAACTATTCACCTGCGGGATACCGACTGTTTTCCTCACTCCACCGGGAATCTTCGAACATGGCGACAGAAATTGAACACTCCTCGCAGTACTTGAGACTGGAGCTCTCAATGCATACGGTTCTTGAACAATTCTCAGTAGAGATGGTTACACAATAGCATCGAATGAATACTTATTTTATCAATAGCCTATTGGGATTAGGTAATGGATATCTCGCTAGACCGCCGACGGGGATTTATCCTCATTATCACCATTTTGTTCGCGTTTGCGGCCCTCTCGGGTGTGGCAGTTGATACTTCCGTCGCGGCTAC
>NZ_JAZKRK010000039.1:0-15149 GCF_036626455.1 Halodesulfurarchaeum sp.
GGGGAAAGACCCGCATGTCCCCGGTGCCGTCGGTCTCGCCGAGAGTATCGCTTGAAAAGTATAGAAATATCCGATGTAGTTCAAAGGCCCCTTCCGCTCATTACTATCATATATACTGTAGCCCGGTGATTTTGGATGCTGAATACGCGCCCTGTATTCAGCACGCTCTCTAAGATTCATTCAATAATTGCCAAAAGCTGACTGCTGAATATAGAGGATACATCCATCAATCGCAATTTGAAGATAATTTATGCAGATTATTCCTCCAATTGGAGATCTATTATCTCACCGCCTTTCAACGCCAATAGACCACAAAAGGTCTGTGAGATGGTTCGAGCGTTTCACTACTCAACGACGGTGAAGGTGTACTCTTCAGTCACCCTCTTGTCAGTGTACCCATCAGTTATCTCGAATCGAAGCTCGTATTCTCCGGGTAGCCACTCCTGCGATGGCGCGATGTAGTCAGTTATGAAGTACTCATCGAGGTCCTTTGAGGGTTCGAACATGTTGGACAGCGGGATGTTCGCTTCAGACCAAATGTCGCCTTCCGGCCCGGTGAGCGTCTCGGTTATCTGCAAGTCCGGCGTTTTCGCGTTTTCGGTTTCTTCGTACGCGAAGCCGTCTATCTCGTAGTAGTACCACACCTTTTCAGTGGTTCCGTACTCCGCCTGGGCATTCTCGTCATAGTCCCGATAGCCACGCGCCTCGCTTTCCGTAAAGACGAACCTCCCGATACCGAACTCGCCGGACGCGTGCGCAAGTCCGGAATCAACCTCGAACTCGAGGGTCTCTGTCGCTGTATTGTCAGCGATGGTATCAGTGACCTCGACTTCCAGGGTATGGGTTCCTCCTTCAAATTCCGTCGGCGGGGAGTAATTCGCAAAGAGGAACACCTTCTGAAGGTCCGTACCTTCGGACACGGTCCGGCCTGCGGTGTCCTCGACCGACCCCAGATTTTCTCCATTCGGACCCGTGACGCTGACCGTGAAATCATACTCGAACCGTATTTCCCCCTCCCCGGTGGACTCGGTACCGGTCGTCGATGGTTCGAAGTACACCCAGATGACTTCGCCCGGGTCGTAGGTGCTATTCGGCTGTTCGGTATACTCTCGATATCCAGTCGGTTTTTCGGAGCAAAGAACCGCATTATTGATATCGAGTGTCGTGGGTTGCTCGGAGGTGGTCGTCTCGGAGCTGCCGGACGACCCATCATCACTACTGCCACTACAGCCCGCCAAAGCGGCCAGTGTGCCAGCTCCGGTGATCAAAACTGAGCGTCGTGTTTTCCGGTCCATACTTATACTAATAAGAGTGATAAATTAAATCTGATGCCATATTACCAAATGGACAGAAAATTCGCTGCTGCACATGCGCGTTCTATTCAGCACGATCACTGGTAACTGCCAGTTTTCTATTTAAAATGGCGTGCAAGACTTAGAGGATGGAGTCAGCATTGTGCTGGATCATCTGACCGGTCTATACTGGTGCTGTCACTGGAAAACATGTAACTAATAAGGTGATTTGGGTCATCGGTACTTTCTTTTTTCTTCCGAACAGCATACACCTAATGGATTACTGGACACGTCGAAGGGCACTCCAGGCGACGGGGGTTGGCCTAATCAGTGTACTCGCTGGATGTTCGGCTCTCTCCAACTCGGAAGAGACATTCCTCGTTTCAGTCAACAATTACACAGAATCGCGTTTTGAAGGAACCGTTCTCATCGAGAATGACGGCACGGAAGTTGTCCGCCAGTATGTGGAGATCTCTGCCGCGAAATCGGATGGATGGGCTACAGTAGAGACGGAGGTCACACCCGGTTCGATGTCCGGAAATACACCTCTCGATGTGACAGCGTCGTTTGGTGATATGAAAGCAACCGGCCAGCACACACTCGATTGCTCTGAAGAGTATAAGGGTAACGTGATCTACGTACAAATCGAGCCGGAAGTAGACGGTCCGAATCTCCAATTACTCCTCGCTTGTTATGACGAATTTCCATCAAGTGAAGCGAGACAAGGTGGACTCAATCAGTCATAGTAGGGTGGTGTATTTGCGCATTGTATCTTGCACGTGAGTATTGACAAAATCCGGACAAACAGATCGTAGGTTTCCCTCCATGACACGCTCTCATTGCGAGTATTTTCACAATTGGCTTTACCTCGATGTCTCAAGATGAGTTCTTTCCCCAAAAACCCAGAATGATGTGCCCCTCAATCCGCCGCCCTCTGTAGATTCAATAGAGCCGTAATTATACAAATTGGTAGTCCCGGTCCTTTTGAATTTTGAGCCCACATCGTTTGACTCGGATCGGTCACGAGACCTCCACTACAAATCGACTGAGTACGAATAGAGCCCCTTGTCGACCCATACGAAAAGCGGGGCCAGCCAGGGTGCGTGTTTGATAATCTGCCTCGTCGTGTTGTGGAGCCACGTGTTTTCATGTGAAAACGGACAGGTGTTCATACACATCCCGCAGTCCGTGCCGACCTGGCGCCAGAACGAATAACAGCGAGTCGGATCAGTCGGCCACTTCTCGGTGCCGCGAACGGATTCTTTCCCCGCTGGCTCCAGTGCCCGGGCCGGACAGGTGCTGGCACACCGATTGCAACTTCGACAAAAACGTTCGATGCCAAGGGAAATCGGCTCGTCGTTTTGGAGGGGCCGTGTGGTTGTGACCGCGCCGATCCTGACCCGGCTGCCGTATTTGTCGGCGACGAGAATGTTGTTCCGACCGAGTTCACCGAGACCTGCCTCAACCGCAAGCGGTGGCAGGACGACCTCGTAGTGAGCGTCATATTGCGGTTCGGCTTCGAACCCTCGATTCCGAAGGACCGCTCCGATCGTTTTGGCGATGACGGCCGCCCGGTAATACTGTCTGGCAGATTCCCGAAGGACCGGTGGTTTCGGGGCCTCGTTCATCGCCTTTCGATCCATCTCAACGAGGAATACGACCGCCCATTCGTGATCCAGCGAAACTGGCTCGCCGTAGTTCGCGTCGAAGCGGCCCTTGTGCGAATACACGTATTCCTCCGGAAGTTGCGTGAACCCCACGTCGACGGCACCGTGGTCCTGCGCCAGCGCTTCGAGTACCGCTTCAGGGGTGTCCGCCCGATCTAGCTCGTCGGTCCACGCGGCGACCGTCTCCGGATCGGGGTCGATGTCCTCGATCGCCTCGAAATATTCCTCGGTCTCGCGGGCGATTTCCCGGTCGTGGTACAAGGCGTCGGGCGACCCTAAGTGGGGTTTTTGCCTGATTCGATCGTCGACTGCTCTATTTTCCGGTCGTCGTTCGTAGTACCCGTCGTATTCCTGTGTCCCCGGCTCACGGGCCGCCCGGGCGAACATCGTGTCCCGCTCGTCGACGGTGTCGGCTGGCCGATCTCGAATGGGCCGATTCACCAGCCAGTCTTGCATCGTCGAGCGGAGTTCGTTCATTCGGCTCCGAAACGTTCCCATCGGTTTGGTCCTCCTTTTCCATGGTGCGGCCGACGGATAAATCCCTCCGCATTCTCGAATGACGGCGATTCCCGTGGCTCACACTTATTTACCGTACGGGAAGAAGGAACTAACATATCCTTCAATGAGGTCCGATACCCGTGACTGACCAACCCCTCCCGGAGTTCAACGCCTTTCAAACAGTTATCGACGAAATCCCGGACCCGATCTGGGTCGTGGACGACGACCTCCGATTCGTGTACGTCAACTCCTTCCTCCTCGAACGAAGCGACCGTTCGCGGGCGGAGTGGATCGGCAGCCCACTCGAGGACCTCTGGGAAAGCGAATTGAACCGGATCGAAAACGGGGATGCCCTCCTCGAGACACTTGAGGAGATACTCACTGGTGAGCTGAGCCAGGGCCGAACCGAAGTCGTTCTCGAGACTGACTCGGGATCTATTACCCGGAGCGTTAAATCCGTCCCGTGGACGGTTGGCGAACGGATAACGGGGGTCTTGAACATCGCCCGAGACATTACTGACCGGCGAACCCGGGAACGGCAACTCAAGATTCTGGACCGGATTTTGCGGCACAACGTTCGAAACGAGATGAGCGTCGTCACGGGAAACGCCCAGATAATCGAGCAGGTCGGCAACGACGAAGCCAAGGAGTACGCAGCGAATATCAGGTCGACGGCACGACGGTTGCTGGACACGGTGGGGAAGGAACGGGACATCGTCGATGTCATTCGCAAGGACCTCAAACGGTCCCGGATCGACCTCGTCGAGGTGGTGGAACGTCGGGTGGAATCGGTCCGATCGACGGCAGCGGAAGTAACCGTCGAGACGGATCTTCCCGATAGTGCGGAGGTCGAGGCGCTGTCCCAAATCGAACGAGCCATCGAGGAATTGCTCGGTAACGCGGTTGAACATTCGGACAGGGAGGTCCCGTCACTTTGGATCGACATCGAGCAGGAGGCGGACTCTTACAGACTGACAATTAGCGACGATGGACCCACGATTCCCGATGAGGAGGTGGGCGTCTTGACCGCAGCCGAAGTGCAACCGTTGTATCACGGGAGCGGGCTCGGCCTGTGGCTCGTCAACTGGGTCGTCGAGGAATCCGGCGGGAGGCTGTCCTTCGAAACAAACGAGCCTCGCGGGAATACCGTCATTTTGGATCTTCCGAAGGCGGATTGATCAGATAGTGATAACTTCATACCCGTCTTTGCTCAGGCTCCGAATGCTGGGATGGCCGTCGTATTCTGCGATGATTTCGACGTCAGACTCGACTACCTGATCGTGTACACCGAAGGTTTCCGCACAGTAATCACAGACTTTGGTATCGGACTTTACGGTTCGGTAGAGCGTGTGAAAATCGTGGGATTGATCTTCTAGGAGTGGAACCCACTTGGTTCCTGCACCATCGAAAATCAACGAGAACGGATCGCCGTTTTCCTTGAATTCCTTTGCCGTCTCAAGTGCGTTCATCACCCGTCCCATGGATTCTGGCCCCTCGACCCCAGTGTACACGATTATCGCGAGTTTGACCATGGTTTTGTTTCGAAAGCGAGCATCTTTTGATTTCCCATGTTCTCGTTGATATTCCGCTCGATCTGCTCGCAGGGAGGATGTATTTTGAGCCCCGTTTTCGAGAAGGGTGTGTGTTGGCTGTGAAGTCAGGCAGCGGATGTCGGCCTCTTGCTTGTCATCCCTTTTGAGAACGAATTTTGGGATCGCACCTCGCCATCCACCCAAACTCCCTTATTTCACGCACGGATACAATTGACGTGCATGGCAGTCACTGGGGCGGTTCTTGGTCTCCTCGCCGTCCTCCTCTCTCTGGTTGCTATCGTGAGCTATCAGTGGGTGTCACTTGCCCCTCGACTCGGAATACGGACCCTCTATCATCTTCGCAAAATACGTATCGCAGTCGCTGTCACCGCTCTCATGCTTGCCGTGATGGCTAAACGCCGGGCAGACGGCGACAGCGGATGGGTCTACCTCGGGACGGTGCTGGCGCTCACGCCACTCTCGGGTGCTTTGCACGCCTCCAAGACGCTCGTCCCACTTGATCATCCGGAACACGTCGACGCAACCGAGGCGACAATCGACGACGACTCGATGGTGATAGGAGTCGAAGTCGATGGCCAGGCTCACGCATGGCTAGTTCGGACACTCATTCCACACCATATCGTTCACGACACCGTGAGTGGGCGACCGGTTATTGCAGCGTGGTGTGCGGTCTGCAACAGCGGTCTGGTCTTCAACGGAATCGTCGAGGGGCGCAGCCTCCACTTCGATCCGGAGGCTGTCTGGCGTCGGAACATGGTCATGCGGGACCGTGAGACGGGGACCCTCTGGCAACACTTCACTGGCGAAGCACTCGTCGGCCCACTTGAAGACTCACAGTTGGATGTCCTTGGGGGACGGCTGATGACTTGGGAAGCGTGGACGGAGGATCATCCCGGGACGACTCTGACCCGTGACACTACAGCCGATGAGTGGGAAGGACTGTTTTCCAAAGACTTCACGCGTGAGTTTCTCTTGGACGGAGCGGGGCGAGATTTTGCCTCACGGGGACTTGGTGGAGTGACGGCTACTGACGATCGTCTCGGAATGCTGACCGAGGTCATTGGCATCGAGGTAGAGGGGCACGCGAAAGCGTATCCTATCGACCGCCTGCAGGAGCGGGGGAGGGTCGATGATGAGGTGGGCGGAGTACCGGTCACCGTCACGTTCGACTCAGAGGGAAACCGAGCTGATGTATCCGTCGCTGGCCAGTCAAAAACGTTCAAACGCACCCGCTGGCTTGATTGGTTCGAGTTCCACCCCAACACCGCAGTCTACCAGTGAATTTTGCGGGCATTTCGTGGCTCGCAGTATTGACGCTCATATATGTGGATACCCCCGTTTCCGCATCAACTCCCGTGCAAAATGCGCGGTGTATTCCGCACGTCCCTTGAGATCTACCCGAACACTGTCAGAACCCGACTGTTGCATACAGAGCCTGTATGCAGCGCGGCGGTTACCTCCGATTCAATTCCCACTATTCGAAGTTTGAAATACGAATGGTAGACACAAGAGGCTAATAATGCTGCACACCCCGAGCCGAACCGTTTGCGGATACTTCTTTGAAATTCGAATGTTCTCCCAGTTACTCTACCAACGCAACCAAAATAATGATAATATAACGATAGATCGGTATATGAAAGAAATTTACCAACTTTACTGGCTACCTTACGTTTTTTCTCCACCATCCCCGCTTCGATACTCGTCACAGGAACACACATATCCGTATAAATCCTTTTTATTTATAGAACTACCATGTCAACGAATGACGTACCTATTTCGCAGATAAGCACAGGTGTGGATGGCCTTGACGAGCTCTTGCGAGGTGGTTTCATCAAGAGTCGGATGTACCTCGTCACGGGGGAATCTGGTACCGCAAAAACCACGCTCTGCATGCATTACCTTCACGAGGGACTTGCCAAAGACGAAACAGTCCTCTATATCCACGGAGAGGAATCTGCTGAGGAACTCACAGTCAATGCCGCCCAGTTCGGTATCGATATCTCAGGTCTCGAATTTCTAGATATGGGTCCCGATATGGACTTTTTCACCGACGATCCGGCCTACGACCTCGTCGAATCGAGTGACATCGACCAAGAGCGATATACAGATGTGATTCACGAGGCAATTGAGGAAATCGATCCGACCCGGATCGTCATCGATCCGATGACGCAGCTTCGCTACCTCGAAACGTCTGACTATCATTTCCGCAAACGCCTCCTGTCGTTCTTTCGGTTCCTCAAGCAACGGGGCGTCACAGTCCTCGCCACGGCCACGATGGGGCAGAAAACCGCTGCACAAGATATCCTCTCACTCAGCGATGGTGTCATCGAACTCTCCCGTGGCGAAGAGAGTCGGCGGATCAAGGTGCGGAAAAACCGAGGCATGGGGCAGATTGAAGGCGACCACGGTGTGGAAATCCGCTCCAATGGGCTCGAAGTCTATCCGCGAATCCGTCCGGAACCGTCCGATCGGGACTTCGATCCGACCCCAGTCGGATCCGGTATCTCCGAACTCGATGCGATGGTCAACGGCGGGTTCGAACGAGGGACGGTGACATTCATTACCGGCCCAACTGGCGTCGGGAAAACGACACTCGCAACACAGTATCTCGCTCAGGCGTCACGGCAGTTGGGCAAATCCGTTATCTATCTCTTTGAGGAACGGATCGAAACCTTTGAACACCGGTGTCGGTCCCTCGGCATCCCAATCGACGAGTTGCAAGAGGAGGGAGTACTCTCGATCCAGGTGATCGAACCCAAGGCCCTCTCGGCCGAAGAGTTCGCGGGCAAGGTACAAACTGAAGTCGAGGAGGAAGGCGCAGAGACGGTCATGATCGACGGTGTGGACGGCTATACGTCGGTCATCCAGGGCGACGAAGAAGAACTTGACCGCGATCTCAACAGTCTGACGCGGTATTTAGTCAACAGGGAAGTGACCGTTTTCATCACTGACGCAACCCACGAGGTAACAGGACTCTCATCCGCCACCAGCCACAAAATCAGCCAAATTGCGGACAATCTCATATTCATCAGTTACATTGAGCTCCAGGGTTCGCTTCGAAAGGTCATCGGCGTGCTGAAAAAGCGGACTGGCGGATTCAAATCCAGTTTTCGTGAATTCGAAATCACGGCAAACGGCGTTGAGATCGGTGACCCGATGACTGGATACAGCGGAATCCTTCACGGGTTACCGGAAAGAGGGCCAAGGCCCACGACGGAGTCCTGACGAAGAACGATGACTCCAGAACGCCATTCAACTCCTCCTCTCAACCCGGACGAATCAGCTGCAACGGTCCAACTACTTGTCTCCGATCCCGGTAACAAGTCGGCGATCAGTGACATGCTGGATGAGGAATTCGTCGTGGAGACGAGCGAGACCGTTACGGACGCGGACCTGTATCTCATCGAGGATCACCTTTTCCCCGAGTATCGAGCAGCATTACGAAAACGAATGGAGCAGGAAGACCCAGTGTTCTGTCCGATCGTCCTGATTCGACGGGAGCGAACGAATCTTCGGCAACCGGGTGGGGGTCCGTCTCCCGGCGATCGAGCAGCCCCATACGACGAGGTGGTAGACGCACCCATCGATCCGCAACTGTTGATTCGGCGACTGAACTCATTACTCGTCCGCCGTCACCAGTCCCAGGAGTTGATGGAGCAGGTCTCGACGTTGGAAAACCGAGAGCAGCGGCTCAGGCGCTTCGAACATGGAATCGAAGCGACCGGAAACGGGATCGTCATGACTGACACCGGGGGCACCATCGAGTACGTGAACCCGGCATTCGAAGCGATTTCCGGGTATTCTACTGATGCGCTTCTCGGGGAGTCGCCACAGCTACTGCTCCCAGGAGGGAGCGGTGAGTTCTTCGACACTGAGTTCAGGGACACATTGGCGGAGCACGGGGACTGGGAAGGGGACGTCATCATCGATCGCAAGGATTCCCACCGACGAGTGGTGAATGCAAAAGCTACCGCCCTTCAGCAAACGGAACGAGGGACGGGAGGGTTCGTCCTCGTATTGAGTGATATTACCGAGCGCATAGGGCGAGAACGACAGCTGGAAGACAGAGAGGAGCAACTTGACCTGCTTCGGCAGATCATGACGCGGTATCTCCGACACAACCTCAGAAACGATCTCAGCGTCATCTTGGGGAATGCAGAGTTGTTGAAAGAAGACGAGACGCTTTCAGCAGAACATATCGCCTTTGCCGAGACGATAATCGACACGGCCAACGACCTCATGGAGAAAAGCGATACCGCTCGAACGTACAGTCAGCTCCTCGATCATAAGACCGAGTTGTCGTCCTTCGATCTTTCAAGGATTGTGACAGCTGCGGTGGAAACGCTTCGTGAATCCTATTCTGACGTGACCTTCGATATTGATGTGCCCGACACGTGTGAAATACGGGCGCGAGAAGGCACCCAGCGGGCCATCGAAGAACTGATCGATAATGCTGCGAGGTACAACGATGCGATGGATCCCTTGGTGCGTGTACAGGTACGCGACCGCGATGGTGCACGTGTGGTGATCGAAGATAACGGCCCGGGCATTAGCGATCAGGAGTTGGACTCGCTACAGCGTGGAACCGAAACACAACTCTCACACAGCCAAGGGATCGGCTTATGGCTTAGTAAGTGGCTCATCGAAAGTATTGAAGGCCACCTTTCGATCGAGACGACCGACCCTGGCACTCGCGTTACCGTGGAGTTGCCAGCACCCGAATCCGTTGGTTCGGAAAGCGTTGAAGTCACCACGCTCAAAGAGCGGGAACGGCGATTACAGACCATCACCGACCGGATGACGGACGCGACGTTGACCGTTGACGCCGATTGGGAAATTACCCGACTCGACGAACGAGCCGAGGAAATCCTTGACGTAACGTGGGATACTGTCGTTGGCAAGAGCTTCTGGGACGTGTTTCCGAATCTTCGAGAGTCACCATTCGAAACCGCTGTCCAAGACGCGATGCAATCGCGGTCCACGACGAGTGTCGAAGAATATTTTCCACAGTTAGATGCCTGGTTGATGGTGGATGTATACCCCGAATTCGACGGCGGTCTCTCGTATTACTTCCGTGACGTGACCGAACGCGTCCAACGAAAAACGACACTTGAAGAAACCAATGAACGCTTAGAAACGATGATCGGTTTGTCGCCTGAGCCAATTATTGGGATAGATGCCTCTGGTGCTGTCTTTCTGTGGAATGAGGCTGCAGAAGACGTGTTCGGACACGCGGCAGCAGATGTGATAGGAGAAGGGATTCAATCTCTTGATTTGTTCGAAACGGGTGAGAAATATGAGCGATTCGAAGAACGCTTCGGGCGGGTCTTAGCCGGTGAAACGATACGCGGGTTGGAAATGACACGACAACGAAAAGACGGGAGTAGCGTGGATTTGAGCGTTTCCGCGACTCCGCTCAACCAGGCTCCAGGTGACGGAACCGGGATGTTAGCAATCGCTCAGGACATTACCCAATTAAAAGAACGCGAACGAAACCTGCTGGAACGGGTGAAGGAACTCTCTGCGATTCACGATGCGACGACCCTGTTCCAGACGGCCGATGCCCCATTGAAGGAGTTACTCTCAAAGTTCGTCGAGTCGATCCCACAATCGTTCCAGTATACGGACGTCGCTGAAGCCAGGCTTAGATACGATGGAACCGAGGTGTCGACTGCCGACTTCGAATCATGGGAACACGTACTCACAGAGTATGCCGACCTCGATGATGGGGCACAGATCGAACTTGCCGTCGGGTATAGGTCGGATCCGAAAATCGACATTGAGGATCCGTTTCTTGCCGAAGAGGAGGAGTTACTGGCCACGCTTCTCACGGTCGTCAAGAACCGCGTGCAACGCAGGACGCATCTGAAGAGTCTCGAACGGACCGAGGAGCTGTTAACGAATGCGGAGCGGTTGGGTGATGTCGGCGCATGGGAAATCGATATCGAAACCCGCGAGGTATTCTGGACCGAGGGCACCAGACGCATTCACGAGGTCTCCGAAGCGTTCAAGCCGACTTTCGAGGCCGCAATAGATTTCTTCCATCCCGAAGACCGGGACCGGGTAACCGATGTCATCAAGGCCTGTGCGGAGTCAGGCGATTCGTTTGCCCTCGAAGCGAGAATTCAGACCGCGGACGACAACGAACGATGGGTGCAAATCGAGGGCGAACGGGCCAAGACGGAAGGAGACTCCTCCAGAGTTGACGGATACATTCGGGACATTACCGAGCGCAAAGAGCGTAATCGCAGATACGAGGCGATTTTCAACCAAACGTATCAATTCACGGGATTGATAGAACCGAACGGCACGATCATCGAGGCGAACGACAGGGTGCTGGAATTTGGCGACATTACCCGAGCGGACGTGCTGGGCAAGAAACTATGGAATGCTTACTGGTTTGAAATATCTGAGGAAACACAATTGCAGACAAAAGCCGACGTACAACGAGCCGCAGCGGGTGAATTCGTGCGCCGAGAACTGGAGATACAAGGGTCAGAGGGAACGACCGTCATCGACTTCTCGATCAGGCCGATCACCGACGAAGACGGCACAGTAACCCTTCTGGTTCCAGAGGGCCGGGATATTTCACAGCGGAAACAACGCGACCGGGAACTCTCAGACCTGAAACGACGATATCAAACGATGATTGAGGCGGCCCCCGACGCGATATTCGTGGCAGATGCTGAAACCGGAGAAATCATCGAAGTGAACGAGGCTGCCGAGCGGTTGCTCGGTGAATCGAGTGACGACATAATCGGCTGGCATCAATCCGATCTCCACCCGTCAGAGAAGTTTGAGCAGTATCGCCAGTCATTCGAAGAATACGTCGAGGTGAACGGGACTACCCGGACCCTCCCCGATGGATCTCAAATGTTCATCGAAAAAAGTGACGGGGAGCAGGTCCCCGTCGAAATCAGCGTCGATACGGTTTCGGTTCCCGGAGAGACTGTTATGTTTGGGATCTTCCGAGACATCTCAGAACGGGTAGAACGCGAAGCGGAAATTCAAAACGAACATGCAAAATTCAAGGCTGTTTTCGAGAACTCCTTCGACGCGATGGTTCTGGCTGACGATGAGGGACGGTATATTGAGGCGAACGAGAGCGCAATCGAGATGTTCGGGGTCTCCGAGGAGGAACTACTGGGGCGATCGATCGCCGAATTTGCACCAGCGGACTTCGACTTCGCCGAGGCATGGACACAGTTCCAACAGTCGGACGCCGAACGCGGGACCTTTCCCCTCGTTCGAGGCGATGGTGAAAAGCGGATCGTGGAGTTTGCTGCAACACCGAATATCGTCCCCGGCCAGCATCTCTCAATATTGAGAGACAAAACCGAGGCAAAGCGCCAGGAACACAAGCTTGAACAGATCATCAATCGGGTGACCGACGCCATCGTGGAGGTAGATGCAGACTGGCGGTTTACACTCGTCAACGAGCAGGCCGAAGACCTCTATGACATGAGCGAGGACGACTTGTTGGGACAGTCCTTATGGAACGTGTTCGAGAACGCGGAGGGGACCCGCTTCGAAGAAGAATATCGTGATGTGATGCAATCGCGAGACCCGACATCGTTCGTGGAGTACTACTCCCAACTTGACGGCTGGTTCGATATCAAGGCGTATCCGAAGGACGACGGCGGCATCGCCTTTTACTTCGTCGATGTAACGGAACAATTCGAGCGCCAGCGCGACCTCGAATAGACCAACGAATTCCTCTCGACACACTTCGAAGCAATTCCGGCGGGGGTGATTGTTCTCGACAACCAGAGACGGATCACGCGGGCTAAAGTTTATGCCGAAGAAGAGCTCGGCCCCTCAAATCCGAGATTACCGAACGAGCGGACCTGTATCCCACGTGGGTAATCTTTGGGGAAGACGGCGAACCAATCTCTGCCGATGAACTCCCGTCTTCCCAGGTTATGAATTCGCTGGTGAACACATGGCCTGTCTACGAGCGGAAATAGAACTCGCTCAGCGACGGAAGCGGGCAACAAGTCCCGTTGCCAATGCCAACATCGACCTCACCAATGCCCGGAGTGAACGCTGGTGAATCACCGTAGACTCACCTTTGAGCCAGAGGACCGTTCCGCTCAGTTGTTCCCCATTGCCGGTCATGACTGCGTGTTGGAAATTTCCATCTCCGGCAGTACTAGTCTCACAGTCGTGCCTTCGCCAGCTGTAACAAACTCCACGTTGCCCTTGAGTAACTCCGTCCCCCAGTAGATCAGCCACAGGCCGATGCTACTCGCGTGCTCTAAGTTCGTCTCCTCACCGGTGATGATGGGATCGATTTCCATCTGCGGAATCCCAGGTCCATCGTCAGTAATCACGAGTTCAAGGTTTTCAGTCCTGTGCTTGGCGTCGATGGTGACCTCCGGGGCGTCACCAGAATGCACAACTGCGTTCGTGATGACTTCTTCCAAGACGAGTGAAAGTATTCTGGAATCGGTTGTGAACTCGCCGGCAGAGATGTCGGTTCGAATCGTGGTGTCGGGGTACTGGTCCACGAGTGGGGAAACGATTTCGTCAACCATTGCGTTGAGATCAACCCGTTCGACTGTACTGCTGCTGTTGAATATTTTGTTTAACTCGATCGCTTTCTCGCTGATCGTTAGGAGGTTGTTTGTCTTCTCTTCAATTGTTTTTCCAATCTTCGTCAAGTTGTCTGGGTCGTCTTCCTGTAGTAGGGTACTGTGACCACGGACAACATTCATATCGTTACGGACGTTGTGTCGGAGAATCCGGTTCAGGACCTGGAGGCGTTCTTGGCGTCTGACGAGTGTTGTGACGTCCTGAATCGTCACGGTCTGACCGATGGTTTCTCCTTGCCAGTTTTTTACTGGCGATATCGTCGCCCGGTACGTTTTTTCCTGGTGTTGGAAACGAGCTGGGAGATCAGCGAGTGTCCCGACCTCCATCTTATCAAGCATGGTGTCGAAAGCCTCGCCGCCAATTTCGTCCATCTCAAGGTACGTGTCTGCAGCGGCGTTCGAACGCACAACCCTGCCTTCCCTATCGATAACGACAATTCCGTCGTCGAGGTTTTTGAAAACAGCCCGCTCGCCAATTGTTGCGATCGCTGGGACGACTTGCAAGAACTCTTGGCCGAAGACTGCGTACCCCCAAAACAACGCCTGGCCCGTGAGGAGAACTTCTGTGGTCGGATATCCGGGGGTGGGAATGCCGATAATGGCGAGGATACTAGCTATAATCGTTACCAGAGATCCGAGAACAAGGGCTATCCCCTGCCCGGCAAACAAGCTGTTACTTTCAATGATGGTCTTGACAACTATTACGAGCCCAATGAAAAAGAGCAAATAAAGATAGGCGCCCAGAATCCCGCCGATCGGCCCGATCTCCGCTTGAACGATGGTCCCAGCATTGATCGTAGTCTGCTCGACCTCTCTAACCAGTGGCGACCATGTCGGCGCAACGAAGTACAGACCTGCTCCGACGGCTATTGGTAACGCAATGATAGTGAATCGTCGGAGCCGGAGAAGATATTCACGGCCGGTATATCTCAGTATAAACGCAAACCAGAAGACGGCCACAACCAAACTCACTCCCGTACTGAGTCCCCAAACCCGTACTTGAACCGGACTTGGAGGCAGCTGTAGCCCAATAATTGTAACGACAGCCCAGATAGCAGACAGTACCTGTAGCACACCAAACAGTTTCGCCCCGCGCCGTGTTCGAAACCGCCATGCTGCAGCAGCCAGGCCTATGATAAGTACGACCGATATGACCAGAATAATTACGGTCGGCACAACCATTAGCGAACTGCTTCTGGCTTATTTATGGCGTCTATTGTGTCTCTTCGTTCCGGACCAATATCAAACAAATCGCATAAAACCACTGTACTGACATACGGAGGCCACATGTTCATCAAGCCCCCTGGACCTGTTCAAACTTCATTCCCTTATTGTTACGAGACTGAGAGTTAAAGGGTTCACGCCCCGATTTTGTATTTGCTAAATTTACACCCGGAATTTTCGGGGCCCCGAGACGGTTGCGCTACCATCCCAGAAGTTTCTTCAAGAACGAAATGAACCCACCGTCATCCGATTCAGTCGCTTTTGTTGTCTGTTGGTCGGGAGAACCGTCCTCTGTCTCGGAACCCGGGGTGGGCGCCGCGC